>DASXSW010000586.1:0-5695 GCA_036505755.1 Binatia bacterium
CTCTCAGCGGGCGTCTAAAGTGATAGGAGGACGCGGTTGTTAAGCAGGGACGTGAAAGTCGATGGTACTGTTTCGAATTGAGAACGATTGATTCGCAACGGGAAGGAGAAGAGATGAGACCGGGAGATTTATTGAAAACCAGCAAACCTATTCGGTCGCAGAAAACCGGCGTTGTGTTGCCGCGCGAAGGCACCTTCGTTCGTGCGATAGAAAATATGGGACGCCAACTGATTCTGGTAAATTTCGGCGCGGCGGGAGATGAATATCTCTTTCCCGAAGAGATACTGCTCGAGCCCGCCCGTTCGTAAGCAATAGACCCAGACCTTTTCGCAAGGTCATTGTCTACACCCCGTGCAGGCGACGCACGACGTCGCAGCCCCAACCCTTTTTCCTAAGTTAACCTTCGCGGCTTGGCTTCCCCAAGCGGGATTTGATAATAGAGAAAGTAGTCCCTCATCGGAGAGGTGTTTGTATGAGCGAGCGGGTGATCAAAGGCTACCACGCCCATATCTATTATGATCCGGCAAAAACGCGGGACGCGGCGGCGCGGGTGCGCGAAGGGCTGGCTAGTTTCAACGTACAGCTCGGTCGCTGGCACGACGAGCCAGTTGGTCCTCATCTAGACGCGATGTATCAAGCGGTTTTCGCCCCGGAAGAGTTTGGCAAGATTGTGCCCTGGCTAATGCTCCACCGCGAAGGCTTATCGGTGCTCGTGCATCCGTCGACCGGAGATGGCTACGGAGATCATCTCCAACGCTCTCTTTGGCTCGGCGAACGGCTCAAGTTGAACGAGCAAGCGCTGCGGCGCGCCGATTAGCGGAAGCATGCCATGAAGCGGATTCATAGCGCGAAAGATCCTTTGATGATCGGTCATTTGAAGAACGTTATGGCCACGTTCGGAATCAAATGTGTCGCCAAGAAACTGGACCTTATCAGCGCGGCGGGCGAGCTGCCGCCGATCGAGTGCTGGCCGGAGCTTTGGGTCGTCGATGATGACAAGGTTGTGAAGGCCAAGCGGATCCTCAAAAAGACATTGGCGCCATTAGCATCCGTCAAAAGGTCCTGGACGTGCAATGGCTGCGGCGAAAACATCGAAGGCCAATTCTCCGAGTGTTGGAACTGCGGGCATGACCGCTTCGGCGAGAAGCCGGGTCGCGGGCTGAGATCAGTTGCCACTTCCTCCGGCAAGCGCTAATCGAGCCGACTTCCGTCAACGCTGTCATCCATCCGACCGCTTCACAGATTACATTCCGTCAAGAAGGAGCCATTTATGGAGTATCGCCAACTGGGCCGTTCCGGCGTACGTGTATCGGTCGTTGGATTAGGTGCCAACCGTTTTGGTGCCGAGGACGTACCGCAGCCCGAAGTGACTCGAATGCTCGACGCTGCACTCGAGGCCGGCATCAACTTCATCGATACGGCAAATAACTACAGCGACGGCCGTTCCGAGGAAACCTTGGGCCATGCGCTCAAAGGTCGAATGGACAAAGTCGTCATGGCCACCAAATTTTCATTTCCGAGAAAAACTAGCGCGAATAGCTGGGGTGCGTCGCGGTATCATATGATGCAGGCGGTGGAGAAAAGTTTGAGCCGGCTGCAGACCGATCACATTGATCTGTATTATTGCCACCGGTGGGATGACACGACGCCCATCGAAGAGACCTTACGCGGTTTGGATGATCTCATTCGCGCCGGCAAAGTCTGCTATATCGGCGCCTCGGCGTATGCCTCATGGCAGTTGGCGCACGCCAACTTGTTGGCCGAGGTCAAGGGATGGACACCGTTTGTGGCACTTCAATCCGAATATAATATGCTGAAGCGTGGCGTTGAACGCGAAGTGCTGCCGTACTGCCGCGCCCACAAGGTCGGCTTCGTTCCATATTATCCTTTGGCGGGCGGATTTCTGACGGGGAAATACGAGAGCGGGAAACCACCGCCGCCGGGTTCGCGCGGCGAATCGGTGAGAAACGTTAAGGAGCTGATGACCGAACGGAATTACCGTCTGGTTACGCAACTCAGCGCGTGGGCGAAGGATCACGGGCGCGGGGTGAACGAATTGGCGCAGGCTTGGTTGTTGGCGCAACCACAGGTTTGCTCGGTAATCACCGGAGCAAAAACGCTCGAACATGTGACCAGCAATGTGAAAGCAGCGGATTGGAACCTAACCGCCGATGATCTCCAAGAAATCGATATGATTGTAAGGCAAAATTAACCGCAAAGAATGCAACGGCTGCAAGGCTGCAAGGACAATCCCCCCTGTGGTTGCCCGAATTTCCTAGATCACGAAAGGTAGCTCCAGCTGCGCAGCGCTCTTTTTTGGACGCAGCGTCTCCTTCGGCAGCTTGGCGAGCTCATGCTCCAACCAACGAATATAGAGCCGATGAGTGTGGCGTTTTTCGATGGCAGCGTTGCATAGCTCGCGTACTCGGTCGGCGTAGTGTGGCCATTGCTCACGGAGGATGCGCGGCATTTTAAGATATGTCGGCGCGTCATCGCAGAACAACGGATCACGTGCCAGCGTCCAAATATCGCATTGCTTTTCACCGGAAGGAATCTTTTCTGGATCGGCGGAACGGGATTTCGTTCGGTCGCCATGGGCCAAACCCTGAATCAAGTGGGTCAGTTCATGTCCGATGGTCTGATAAGTCAGTTTGCGTACTTTAAGCCGAATGATCAGCCGCGAAATGATTCCCTTATGGTAGACCACGGTGGCGCTGCCCAAATGTTTGCGCGTATAACCGACGGTAATGATGGCGCCTGTCAATTCCGGAAACAATTGCAGCGATCGCTCGATCATCTCGTGGGCACGGCGGGTGAGCCGCTGTTTCATCAGGGGAGTGAGTCTGATGGGCATGATGAAGGGCAATTTAGACAAGCCGCCTTGAACGAAGACCCGAGAGTGTCATAATACACCGGCATTTACTGTGCGATTTATGACAGAGGAAAAGAACGAGAGCAAGGAAAAAAGCGCCGCGACTTTTCGCTCCGGGTATGTCGCGATTATCGGCCGTCCCAACGTCGGCAAGTCGACGTTGCTGAACAAGATCCTCGGAGAAAAAGTCGCGATCGTGTCGCCCAAGCCGCAGACGACGCGCAATCGGATCACCGGCATTCGAACTACTGAGGGGGCGCAAATTATTTTTATCGATACGCCGGGTATTCATCAGGGTCATTCTTTGATGAACCGGCGCATGATGGATACCGCATTGCAGACGCTGGACGAAGTGGATGGCGTGCTGTGGCTTCTCGACGCCCATGAAAAACTCAAACAGGAAGAAGAACGAATTGCCGAAACGCTTAGGGGTGTGGATACGCCCGTTTTGATTTTGCTCAACAAGATCGATCTTGTTTCCAAAGGTAAATTGTTGCCGCTTATGGAGCGTTGTGCCGAGGTTTTGCCCGGCAAGGAGATCGTGCCGGTGAGCGCTCTCAAGGGTGACGGTTTGGAAATTACGCTGAACATCGTTGAGCAGTGGCTGCCCAAAGGGCCGCGGTATTTTACGGAAGGCGAGTATACCGACCAGTCGGAGCGCTTTCTTGCTTCGGAGATCGTGCGCGAGAAAGTGTTTCTACTCACGCGCGAAGAAATTCCCTATGGGGTTGCGGTGACGATCGATGAGTTTACCGAGAAAGAAGAAAAAAATTTGATCGTGATCGCGGCAACGATCCACACCGACCGCGATTCGCACAAAGGCATTCTGATCGGCAAGCGCGGCGCGATGCTCAAGGAAATCGGCCGACAAGCGCGCGAAGAGTTGGAAGCCTTGTTGGGCTGCCGAATCTTTCTTGAGCTTTTCGTGAGGGTCGATGAAAACTGGACCCGCAACCCCAATCTGTTGACCGAGATGGGACTGTAATATGCGAGGAACATCGTTGGCGAAGAGTGTTGGCGCACAATCATCGCCGGGTAAGCGGCCCATTGTTGCCATTGTTGGACGTCCGAATGTGGGCAAATCAACGTTGTTTAATCGTCTCATCGGTGAGCGAAGGGCGATCGTCGACGATTTACCGGGCGTCACGCGCGATCGAAACTACGCCGAGGCGGAATGGGCCGGACGCGTCTATCTACTCGTCGATACTGGCGGATTGGCGACTGGCACGGGTGGCGGACTCGATGAGAATGTCCAAGCTCAGAGCCGCTTTGCCGTGGCCGAGGCTGACGCCGTTATATTTCTCTTTGACGGTAAAGGAGGATTAAATCCACTGGACCGCGAAGCGGTTGATGGATTGCGTAAGGCGAACAAGCCCGTGTTCTTCGCCGTGAATAAACTCGACTCCCGCCAGCGCGCGGATAATTTATACGAATTCTACGCGCTCGGAATCGATAATCTTTACTCCATTTCCGCCGAACACGGACTCGGTATTCCTGATCTGTTGGACGATGTAGTCCGACAATTTCCCCCGAGCACAGCAAGCCAAGAAGACGAAGATGCGGGAACTCGAGAGGAATATGTTGAACCGTTGAGTGTCGCTGTGGTCGGTCGCCCCAACGTCGGGAAGTCGACTCTGATCAATCGCTTGCTGGGTTTCGAGCGATCCGTAGTCGACCCGCGGCCCGGAACAACGCGAGATTCATTGGATACCCCGTTCGAGTTGCTGGGTGAGGCATGTATTTTGGTTGACACCGCTGGCATTCGCCGCAAAGCGCGCATCGATGACCGTGTTGAACGCTTCAGCGTCAGCCGCTCCCTGCGAGCGGTGGACCGTGGTGATCTGATTCTCCACATCATCGACGGACCGGAAGGAGTCACCGATCAGGACGCGCAGATTCTCAGCTACGCGGTTCAGCGTGGCAAGGCGCTGCTCTTGGCGGTCAACAAGTGGGACCTGGTATCGAAGAGCGATGGCGATGTCGAAAAGTATCGCGACGAGGTAAAGTATCGACTGCCGTTCTTGGAGTTTGCGCCCATCGCTTTTATTTCGGCGGCCACGGGCTACGGGGTGCGGAAGTTGTTGGAAACTGCGGTACGAGTGGTCAAAGCTTATCGTCGAAAAGTGTCGACTTCGTCCGTCAACCAAGCCCTGCAGAAAATTGTCCGGGCTCACGCCGCGCCGCTGTCACGAGGCAAACCGGTAAAATTTTATTATGCGACGCAGACCGGCACGCGACCGCCGACGTTTACCTTGTTTGTCAATTTGCCAAGAGCGGTTCCGGAAAGCTATCACAAATACCTGACCCACCAGTTGCGACAGCTTCTTGAGCTCGGCCATGCGCCGATTCGTTTGATCTTTCGTGCGCGGCGCGAAGAAGGGAAAAGAAAGCGCTTACGACATCCCTCTGGCCAATTGTCGCGAACGAACCCGATATCTCGGCAAAAGCCGCGCGGTCGGTGAGCGACGCACTGGCGCGAAATCCCGTCCCGATTATCATTCTCTGCCATCGGGTCGTGCGTACCGATAACGCCATCGCGCTCGGTTCGGGTGGAAAAAGAACCTCCTCCGATCGGCAAAATGTTTTGTAAAAACAAAACTTTGCAAAATAAATGGATCGCGTCTAAGCCGTCCTTCTAGCCTTCGCCGAGAAATTGCCTTATCATTTCAATTTCTGCTCCCAGCTAGACAAAGAGCAATCGATCTGCGCGCCAGTCTGACAAGCTGTGAACGACTATGGTTGAGGCAACCTTATCTCCTGCGAAAGGATCTTCCGTGACCGCGCCCATGCGTGATGCATATGCGCCATGGCTCGCCCTCGGCC
>DASXSW010000587.1:0-5383 GCA_036505755.1 Binatia bacterium
AACCTGCTCGACCGAATCAACGTAGGCGCGGAGACCGTCGCTGGAAATTTGAACGCGGTTCTTTAATCTCGCCGCCAAGTCGCCAACAAACGACTTGGCCGTAACTAGATCACGCTTACCGCATTTGAAAGACGGAACTAGCTTAGTCTCCGCATCAATCGCGCAGAATGTCCAAATATCGCCGTAGTCCGAGCTATCGTTTTCCCTGACGTGGCGCTGTTTCTTTCCGACGAATCCCCAAATCTCGTCAAACTGAAGTAGCTTGCATGATAGATCGCGCATCCTGGCGTCCAGGAGCTTGGCGCATCCTTGGCCGACGCGAACGCCTAGCCGCATGATTGTGTCACGGTGAATGCCGGTCATCCGTTCAATTGAGCGAATGCCAGAGCCTTCTGCCAATGCTGCAATCACCATAATCTGCTTGTCTGTATTTAGGATGTTTGCCATAATTGCTCCCTTGATTATGGATTTATTGTAATACAGATAATACCACTTGTCAATTGTTATTTGTAATACAAATAACATAGTCATTTCGGGGGTTTGTGTATGTTTGAGTGGGAAGACAAGTTAGTCAAGGAGCTAGAAAGGCTCGGCGAAGAAGAGGTTCGCAAGGGGTATATTTCTGGCAGATTCGGTTCCCCCGGAAGCACCAAAGCATTGGTTACGGAAAGATGGTTGGCCGAACTGGACTCAAAGCGGCGCTCGGCTAGAGAAGAGGAAACCTTAGCAATAGCTCGTGACGCTTTATCCAATTCGCGCCGCGCAAATATCATCGCTATTATTGCGATGATATTTAGTGCAGCGGTCGCAATTATCGCGGCAATCATCGGATTAAAATCAAATTAGGACACTACCCATGGCTTGCGGTTTTTATTTCCGTCAGCGCAGCAGCGCGGCTATGTGGGAGAGCGAACTGGACGCGTCATCGCGCCGGCATGAATCAAGCTGCGGGCAATTGTTTTGTTTCTTCTTTCACGAATGTCAACAATCCCATGCCGGCTACGTAGGTCGCCGCCGCGAGCAGAAACGCCGGCGTGAAGCCGTAATTTTGCATCACGTAGCCTACGATCAAGGTCCAGATGGGTCCGGAGATGCAGCCCACGAAGTAGTAGATCGAAAAAGCCGCATCGGTCAATTCGTCGCGGGCGAAGTCGCTGATCATCGTTTGGGTCAGCGAGCTGCGGGCTTCGACCACGCTGCCGTAGAGAATCAGATTCAAATAAAATAACAAGCCGAGGGACGTCTGATAGGCGAGCCAAACGGTCAGGAGCGCCGACAACAAAAGCGTGATCTGCGTTACGGTGGCGCGGCGGGCGAAGCGGTCCGAGATCCAGGCGATGGCGAGCGGCCCGATGAGACCGGCGCCCTGTAACACGGTCAAAAACAATCCACCGACCGAGGCGCTTACGGCGAACCGCTCCATGAAGAACGGCACGAGATATGTGAGATTGATGCCGGTGCCTCGCCCGGCCGCGCCGACCATCAAAACGAGCGAGGTAAAAAGAATATTGCGGTTTTTCAGGCAGGCACGGTAGGCGTCGATGTTCGCCTTGAAGTTGCCTTTGCGGTCTCTGGCTTCGTCAGCCGCGGAAGCGTGTTCGCGCACCAGGAAAAGCGCGAGCCCCATGATCAGACTCGGTATGCCGAAAATGACGAATGCCGTTTGCCAATCCATGTAAAGCAGCGCGATGGAAGCCAGGCCCGGGCCAATGAAGGAGCCGAAGCTTCCGGCAGAATGGTGAAACGTGAGCGCCCAGCCGCGGGCCTTGGGAAAAAATCGCGCCAAGATACTTGACCCGAGCGGATGCTGTGGGCTCGAGCCCGCATCGATGGCGACGCGAGCCACCAGGAGTTGCGAATAGTTGCCGACAAAATACTGCGAGATCGCGGAGACACCGACAATCACGTTGCCGGTTCCGAGAATCACCGAGCGTTTAAAGAACCCGGTGATCAGGCCGTAGATCACCTGAAGCCCTTGGCCGACGAAATTGGAAATTGCCGAAAGCGCGCCGAGCTGAAGCAGGCCAAAGCCCAGCTCCTTCATCATCACCGGAAAGATGACCGAAGTGATACTGTACTGAAGATGATTCAGCGTGTGACAGGTGCTGATCAAACTAAGAGCGAGACGTCTTTGCCGAAGACTGGCTTCGAGAGTGGGCGTGTCGGAAGACGCTGTCGCCGCTGCCGTGATGGAAGTTGTTTGGTCACTCATCGTGGTCTAACACGTCGGGTGTTGGAATAATGGAGTGTTGGAGTATTGGTTTACAGGCAATCGACGCTGGCTGTCAAACCCGGAAGAAGAATGACGGGAGACCGAAGACCGGAGACGGTCACCAGACACTTGTCTCCGTTACCGTTTAGCGCTCATTCATCAGCACTCATCAGTCAGCACTTTGACGCGTCGGGCCATTTTAACCGGCGTATCTTTCGACATAAAAAAACTTGCAGCCACACCCAAAAGCATGAGCGCGAAACCTGAGAGAAACGCGTACCAGACGGCGTCCGCAAGAATCGCGATGAGTCTAGGCAAGAGCGACGATGGAATTTGCGCGCGCGTAGCAGGCTCTAACAAATTTTGCGGATGAGTCAATTTATCGAGCAATGCGGCGGAAAGACTGCCTCGTGAAAGTTGATTTAGCCCGCGCTGCATCTGATGCAACAGTACGGTTCCCATCAGGCTTACGGCGAAGGCGCCGCCGAAGGTTCTAAAAAGCATAAGCGTCGATGTGGCGACGCCGATGCGATGATGCGATACCGAGTTTTGCACCGCGACCAACGTGGTGAGATTTACCATGCCCATGCCGGTGCCGATTAGCGTCCCGCTGACGGCGACCCAAACCACACTCAGATCCGACTTGAAAGCGACAAACAGGCTGTAGGCCAGGGCCAACAGAATCATACCCGCCGTAGCGGATGCGCGATAGCCGACCCGATTAAGCGCTTGCCCGGCGATCAAGCTTCCGGCCGTCCATGCTACGCTCAGGAACAACAGCACCATGCCGGCGCGCGAAGCGGTGAGTCCGGTGACACCCTGCAGATAAAGTGGCAAGTAACTGATGGCGCCAAACACACCCATGGAGGCCAGCGTGCCGACGGCGGCTGAGGTTGTAAACAGGCTCGACTTGAATAGATCCAGCGGTACGATCGGTTCAGCGGCTCGACGCTCGATAATGTAGAAGACCATCAAAAAGAAAATACCGAGGGCGATCATTCCGAGAACGGCAACGTTGAGCAACTGCGCGGCATGGGAGCTGCGAGAAAGAGCATAAAAGAGAAGTATCAGCGCCGCGAGCAGGGTGAAAGTCCCCGCGAAGTCCAGTCGGTGCGCGCGACGTTCTTGGCCGGGCTCTTTAAGTCCGACGACGATAAGAACGACTGCGACCGCGGTGACCGGTAGATTGACAAAAAACGCCCAGCGCCAGCTCCAGTGCTCGACGATAATACCGCCGGCAACGGGTCCGAGGATCGATGCGATGCCCCAGATGCCGCTGATGATGCCCTGTATTTTGGCGCGTTCTTCAGGTCGATAAAGAATTCCGACCACGATAAATGATAGCGCGTAGATCGCGCCGCCACCGAGCCCTTGAATGGCGCGGAAGAGGATCAACGCCTCCATGCTTTGCGCCCCGCCGCACAACATTGAGCCGAGGACGAAGATACCGATGCCGATCAACATCAGTCGCCGTTGGCTGTAGAGATCGGAGAGTTTGCCGAAGAGCGGCGTGGTGAGCGCGGAGGTTAGCATGTAGATAGAAAAGACCCAGCTGTAGAGCTCCAACCCGCCGAGTTTGGCAACGATGGTCGGCATCGCGGTGCTGACGATCGTGGCGTCGATGGCGAACAGAAAGATCGCCAACATGACTCCGGTGGCAGCGAGTTGTCGTTTGGCAGCGGCTGGCAGAGAGGTGGCGCGCGGGGCGTTCAGGTTGCTTTGGTCCATCGAGTGCAGGGTCAAACCGTTTTGGATCATCAGTTGAACTAGTTCGGTCAGAGAGTCAAGCGAAGAAACAAAATCTTCGAGGCGCCGCTCGCGTTGACAGTTACTCGCCATCAGGGATAAAAACTTGCTTTCCTAGTGGAGGAGAAATGATCCCGCCGATCGTTAAATTTGGCGCCCCGTTGGTGACTTTGCCGCGACTTGCTGTGGCACAGATGGCAGCGGAAAGTATTGAAGCGGCGAAGAAAGAAGGCGAAGTGGTTTTCTACGGCGCGGTCGCCGTCAATATTTCTAAGCGCATCACGGACCTATTCGAAAAAAAATATGGCATAGCGGTGAAACACTGGCGCGGCGATGCCACTGAGATTGTGAACCGCGTGGTTACCGAAGCGCGTGCGGGCCGGCCGACGTTCGACGTGACACTAGGCAATGAAGCCGTCATGCAGGCGCTGGAGGAGAAAAATATTCTCGCGGTTTTCGATGCTCCCGCGGCCAAAGGTTATCCGAAACAGTTTCGCGATCCCGATATGAGAATGACCGCATGGCGCGTGCTGCCATACGGGATTAACTATAACTATCAAAACCTAAGAGCCGAAGATGCGCCCAAGACTTACGAGGACTTGCTGCTACCGAAGTGGAAAGGAAAATTCGGCATTGCCAATCCCGGCGTTCATGTTACTACCCTGCAGTTTGTTCTTAGTTTGGAAAAACTTTACGGTGCCAAGTGGCTTAAACTAGTCGAAGGCTGGGCAAAACAGGAACCTCGTCTGGGGCGCAGTTTGGCCGATTTGATACAGCCAATGATCTCGGGGGAAATCCCGGTGGCGATCGGCTATATCAAGGATAAGTTCCAATATCCCGGCCCCATCGAATACGTGCGCGCCACCAAATATCTCGCTTCTGTCGGTTTCATCGCCATTAATCGGCAAGCGCCTCGCCCCAATGCCGCCAAATTGTTCACCGACTTTTTTCTGGGCGCCGAATCGCAACGCATTTTCGGCGAGCCGGGGGAGTATGTTTTTCATCCGGAAGTCGACCATAAGTTCAAAAAAGATGTCAGGGACGACCAGATCGTCGTCATGCGTCTGCCGCGTAGCGAAGAAATGGAGAGTTGGAGCAGAAAATTTAGGGAAATGTTTAGATAGGAAAAACTGGAGTGATGGAGTAATGGAGTGTTGGAGTACTGAGATTCAAAGCCAACACTCCAGTACTCCAAGTTAGAGTTTGAGGTGCGGAATGTTTGAACTGGCTAAAATACCTTTTCCCGAAGTTGATCGACTCGCAAAATCGGGCTGCGCCCTCGTCATCCTGCCGGTTGGCGTTGTCGAAGAACACGGCGCGCATCTGCCGCTCGGAGTGGATTCGTTTACGGCTGAAGCTTACGCGGCGTCGACGGCGCCGCACCTTGAGGAAGCCGGATACGAAGTCGTGGTTGCGCCGACGATC
>DASXSW010000588.1:0-2776 GCA_036505755.1 Binatia bacterium
ACCTACCTAAAAACGAGGATAGAGGATGGAAGATCGAAGATAGACGATCGCGATCCTCCATTCTCCATCCTCGATCTTCGACTAACGGAGGTCCCATGGGCCACAAAAGGGGGAAGACTTTGGAGAGGGTTCACTACGCAATAGCGAGAGATCACTACTCCGCATCCGGCTGCTTTTCCGGCGCGGCATTGGCGAATGCGGCGAGCGCCACGCAGTTTTTTTCGATGCTTAATATTGTCGGATACTGCGAAAGATCGCAGCCGTAGCGGCGTGCGTTGCCGAGTTGGGGTACGAGGCAGATATCGGCCAGCGTAGGCGTATCCCCGAAACAATACTCGCCGCGCTTTGTCTGCGCGACGATCAACTGCTCGAGAGCCGATAGACCTAGGTCGATCCAATGCTGTGCCCAGCGATTCACTTGGTCATCGGTTTGGTTGTATTCTTTCTTGACGTGGTTCAGCACGCGCAGATTCTGTATCGGGTGGACTTCGCAGGCGATGACCAACGCCATGCTTCGCACCAACGCGCGGTCGGCAGGATCGCTCGGCAACAGCGGCGGCTGGGGATATTTTTCATCAAGATACTCGACGATGGCGAGCGATTGGGTCAGAACTCTTCCGCCGTCCTCCAGCGCGGGTACGAGCGCTTGCGGGTTGACCGCCTTATACGCCGCGGTGAATTGCTCGCCGCCGCCGCGGCGCAAGTGGATCGGCGCTTGCTCAGAGCTCAAGCCTTTTAGATTGAGAGCAATGCGCACGCGGTAAGACGCTGAGCTACGGAAAAAAGTATAGAGCTTCATGAAAATTCCTCAAACTTCGAATAATGGAGCGTTGGAGCGGTGGAGTGTCGGGTTAAAATTCCCAATACTCCATGCTCCATCACTCCAATTGTATTTTTCACTGGAAAAATATTCTTCTATACTCCTTGCGCTTTTCCGCGTAGGCGGCGGTATCCAGTTCGTCCATCTCTACGGTTTGAATTTTCTCAGCGTCGGCTATGGGCGGGTAGATTCCTTTACGCTTGACGAACTCGCCGCGCTTGGCCATGACTTTGAGACTGTCGTCGCCGAAAAAATGATCGATCAATGCCTTCTCCGCGTTCGGATGATGCGAAGAGCGGAGAGGTGAGACGGAGAAACAGATAGCAATAGAAGAAGAATTTAAACCCAGTCATCAATCGCCTCGTGAACGCAAAACCCGCATTCGCTATGCCGCCAATTCCACGGCTGTTACGAACGGCAGCCCGCTCACAAGTTCGCGTGCGCCCGACTCGTCAATTATCAGCAACGATCCGTCGGAAGTGCCGGCGACCATCCCATTACCGTCCGGAGTCGGGCACATATGCATGACGCCTCCTTTGAGATTGTCGACGATTTTTTCCCACGTCGTGCCTTTGTCGCGGCTACGAAAGATTGCCGCAATGGCGCCTTCTTCGCGGATCCAATGGTTCGGTCGCCCCTTGGCACAACCGACATAAACAACGCCATTCCTGTCTTCGGCGACGGATGTGCCATAGTCGTGGGTCTTGGGCGAAATGTTTTCCCAATGACCCGCGCGGTCGAAACTGCGGAAGCAAGCTTCGCCGCACGCGAGGTAAACCATCCCGGTATTTTGTTCGGAAGCGAGGATCTCGTGAACGTCCATGTCGGTGAGTCCTTCGTTGGCCGGCGTCCACGTATAGCCGCTGTCATCGCTGATCAGCATGCCCCCGACTTCGATGCCGGCATAGAGCCGCGCCGGCACGGCCGGATCGTAGGCAAGATAACGCGCGCGAGACTGAAGCTCCGGGCTCGGGGGAAAATTTGCTCCTGCGCTGTTAACACGCACTCCCTCTAATTCTTCCCATCCGCCGTTCTTGCTGCGATAAACAGCCGACGGGATCGTTCCGACCATGACGCCGCCGTTCAACGCCAAGGCTGAGAAAAGCATCATCTTTGGTGTGTTCGGTTCGGCCCGCTTCCAGCGCACCCCGGCGTTCTCGGTGTAGAAAAGACCGGAGTGCTCGCTGCCGGCGTAAATCTTTTGTGGGTTGTCCGGATCGACGGACATGCAGGTGAGCGTCCAATAGGTTAAATCGCGCTTGGTCTGTCGAAGCTCTTTGCCGTCTTGCTCGAAGCGATACCATCCCGAAAACGTTGCGACGTGGAGTGCCTTTTTGCCGTTGGTCCCACCCATAATTATCTCCTTTATGGCGAAGCGAAATTTGACATATTTCTAACTCGTTCGGAGCGCAAATCGCAACCCGACGCGAATTATACTTGGAATTCGTCCGGTCGATCTACGCGCCAAATTATTGCCCGGTGCGATGCTAGTTATCGCCAGCTGTCGATCAGCACTTTCGAGTCGACGATCTCGGCGAATCGTTCCATGCGCTTAAGTGCGGCGTTGTGGCCTTCCTCGGTGTACGTGCCCACGCAGTCACGCACAACGACCATGAAGTAATTACGGTTGAAGCCCTCACGCACGGTGGCTTCGACGCCGCCGTCTGTGGTGCAACCGATCATGACAATCGTGGTCGCGCCGCGGTTGTTCATCATCGTCTCAAACTCGTTGCCGATGAAGATCGTCGGGCGCCGTTTGTCGATCACGACGTCGTCCGATGCGGGCTTGAACGGCTCCATGATTTGCCAACCGGAGCTTCCGTGCAGGCGGCGCGGCTTGAGTTTGCTCGGATGATCGACTTTTTGATCTTTCATTCCCCGGCGAATCCAGACCGGCGCTTCGTCTTTCCACAGGAAAGGCGTCTGGCGCGTGTAGACGGTTTTAATCTTAGCCTG
>DASXSW010000589.1:0-6418 GCA_036505755.1 Binatia bacterium
TGACGGCGTTGTCCCAGAGGATCTTTCGCTTAGCTTCATCCGCAATTGGCTGAGCATAGAATTCGGGTAGCGCTTTCGCCGGCTCTATACCGTCAAGATGGGGATAGTCGGTGTTCCAAACGATGCAGTCGCCCTTTAAACGGTCCACCGCATACGCCAAAGCGCTTTCATCACTGTCGCAAGACGCCGCGCATTGGCGGATGAAATACTCGCTCGGAAGCATGGAGATGTTTTTTGGCTTACCCATAATGCTGTAGCGACCATGCGAGTGCACGTCCATCCGTCCAAGCCAAAACGGTAGCCAGCCGGCGTTGGATTCGAGAATCGCAAGACGCAGTTTGGGAAATCGCTCCAGTATCCCCGTAAAAATAAAATGGCCCAGGGTTGCCATGTTATCGCAAGGAAACCCGAGCGCATGATCGACTCCTCGTAACGCTTGAAAGTCATGAACCCTGTCGCTGCCCGAGCCGCTTTGCTCGACGACGCGAAAGCCGCGAAAGGGTTGGACTCGATAGCGGTATTCACCGTGGACTGCGATGGGAAAATCCAAATCACATGCGAGCTGCCAGAGAGCGTCATATTCCCTCTCGTGCAACCATTTACCCTCGGGCAACAACGGATTTCTGATCGAGACCGCGCCGAGTGTTTCCACCGCTCGTTTTGCTTCTTTCACTATCTCATTGACGTCAGCGCCCGGAACAACAGCGATAAACTTGAGCCGCTTGGAGTCGACGCTGCAGTAATCGTGCGCCCAATTGTTATAGGCGCGGCACAGTGCGGCGCCTAGATCAGCGTCTTTCAGGGCCACAGAACAACCGAAGTTGCCGTTGCTGCCGGTCGGCAAAAGCACCTGTATGTCCCAACCGTATCGATCCATGTCCTTGATCCGAGTCTCGGGCGCCCACCACGTTCGGAAGGCTTCGCCATATTTTTCCTCCATCATACGGAATGACTGCTGCGGAGGGCCTTTCACCTGCTTTTCATCTTTCGTGATGATTTTGCCGTCCGGCTCGTAAACCATGAACGTGCCGTTCATGTAAGCGACTTTCGGAGCTTGCGGCCGATAATTCGGCTCCACGTATTTCTCCCACATGTCTTGAGGCTCGTGCATATGCGCGTCGGCGTCGACGACCTTGTATCCATTCCACATCGGTTTTCTCCTTGACTGGCCCTATACGCTAAATATCATTCCGAACCAAACTGCGAAATCATCGGTTTTCGACCGTTGCGGTGGTTCAAAGTTCAAGGTCCAGATTCGCTGATCGGCATCTGAGCGCTAACAAAGGTCGGAAAGAAGCCGAGTCGCAAGTAGACAGGTTGTTGAAAAACTCTTTAGGAGTCCTTCGCCAGGCCGAGGACGAACGGGCAGTCTTGACTCCGACCAATCCCGACACCAAACCTCAGGTACGTAGGTCGTGTCCTCGGCGAATCTAAACAAATTGGCTCCATTCACATGCGTGTGGGATAAGGATTCGAAGATTAACTCCGAGAATTCTCAACAGATGGAAGTTCCGCATTCGAATCTGACCTTGAACTTTTGAACCACCGTTAGGATGTCGCTAGTATGAGGCTTCGGCTGTTGCTTCCGTTGGGCAAAATATCGCTGCAAACTGTCCTCTAGTTTCCTGAGCGTCTAGCACACCTTCGAGTTACATTTCCGCAGGTTTCTTTGCCTGATTGCCGTGATCCCGAGGGACCGAACCATAGCGGTTGGAGTACGCCTATTCAGCTATTGTCCTGCCCCCTGGCCTGTTTGGGCGGAAAAACCTCTAGTGTGAAATATGACTGGTTTACGTTTCCTAAAGATTTGCGGGCAAAATTGCCGCCCCACGTTTGAGACTTCAGCTTTCCATACATTGACCCAATCTCTCCAAAGTGCCTTCGATCCTAACGGTACAACGCGTGCTCATACCTGCTTTTGCTGGGGCACGGAGACTCACCTCGTCTAACTCACCTTTGTTTTAATTTCCTGCCTCAGCATTGTTGCCAATTCAGGCGAGCGGGTATCTTGCGTGTTGAAGCAGCTTCATTGGATAAAAGAAAAGGGACTTCGCGGATCTAAGTCGCCCGGGACAAGACGGGGACTAATGGTTTTGAAGATTTTTCTTGAGATGGAATGGATGTTGATTTTGGGCGGTGACCTTGGGCTGTACGTCTATTTTGTCGTCGTCGTGGGTGCTCGGTTATTTGGACTAAAGAATTGTAAAGCAAACGGCGATTACGCCTTTTTGCGTTTTCTCTCTTCGGTTCTCTTCTTTCCACGCTGCGCTGTCCGCATACTGTCTTTTAGAGCCGCCATTAAATCGATGACATGGCCGGGTGCCGGTGCGTTTGGCGGGACGGTAATTTCCTGCCCTTTCACTTTCTCATCGATTATCGCCAGGACGCGATCTCGATACTCATCGCGGTAGCTTTCTGGCTCGAAGCCTTCAGACGATAGTTTCTCGATCAGACCTCGGCCGAGTTCTAGTTCTTGCGTGCAGGCCTCGGGTCGGACCAGCGCAAGGTGTTATTCAGCAATTGCCTTGGGCGGTTCAAAGTTCAAGGTTCAAGGGTTCAAAGTCAGATGGGAACGGGAACTTTGAAACGATTGCTCTAGGCGATAAGCGATGCCGCGCGCCAACCGCATCAACGGTTGCGTTCAAACTGTTCAAGCGGTTCGACCAGCTCACCATGAGGAGGGTTGAGGGTCAGACTTCTACGTCTCGACTTTCTTGCTTGCGCACCTCTCCGTCACAAATGCCTCGGCCTCGTTAGGCTAAGCTAGCGCGACCTTGGGTTCACAGGGTGCCGGCCAGTTAGGCGCTCGCCTGCGGGGCGCCCGTGTTGATCGGTTCTCCGTGGCAAGATAGCGGAGAGCGGGTCATGATCAAGACGCCACGTCGCCGCTACGCCCTCGAGGTTGCGAGGCGAGTCGCCACAGGCGTAATCTTAAGCACCGGATGAGAGAAGCAAGAAAGGCACGAGGCAATAGGCAATAGGAAGAAGAATCGTTCAAGCGAATAGGCGCGAGAATGAAGCTAGTCACCTATGACCGCGGGGATGGACCGCGCGCTGGCGTCGTCGTTGACGAGCAAGTGCTCGATGTGCCGACGTTGCTTGGCGAGCGGAGCGGGGTGCGCGATGTCCGTGCACTCCTCGAACTGCCGAACGATCCGCTAACGAGGCTCAAGTCAGTTCTAGGCTCCGCTGAGGGTGTGCCGCTGACGAGCGTGCGGCTGCGCGCGCCGATCTTGCAGCCGCCGACGGTGCGCGACTTCATGGTGTACGAGGGACATGCCAGCGCGGGCGGCACAAGAAAACTCTCCGACGCGTGGTATCGCTTGCCGATATTTTACTTTTCCAATCCGCTCTGCATCTTCGGCCCGGACGACGCGGTGCCCTACCCGTCCGCTTCGGAACAACTCGATTACGAGCTGGAACTTGCGGCGGTCACCGGCCGGGAAGGCAGCAATATCGCCGAGGCGGACGCTTTCTCCTACATTGCCGGGTTCACGATTTTTAATGACTGGAGCTGCCGCGATCTCCAGCGCGACGAGATGGAAGCGCGTCTCGGGCCGGCCAAAGGAAAAGATTCGGCCAGCTCGCTTGGCCCTTGGATCGTCACGACCGATGAGCTTGAGCCATTCATCCGCGACGGCCGGCTGCATCTGCGCTGCTCGCTCAAGGTGAACGGCGCAAAGTGGATGGACAACGACGCCGGCCTGATGCATCACACCTGGGGCGCGATGATCGAGCGCGCCTCGCGCGACAGCCGCATCGTTCCCGGTGACGTCATCGGCAGCGGCACGGTCACCGGCGGATCGATCGGCGAGGCGATACGCAACGGCTATCCAGCGCGCTATCTCGAACCCGGTGACGTCGTGGAGATCGCCGTGGAAGGAATCGGCATCCTCCGCAACACCATCGCGCCTAAAATAAACCCGGACCCCAACTATCGTTTCAAAGCTCCACGAAAATAGGCAATAGGCTAGACCGCGACAGGGTCAGGTCTTGTTTCTTGCAGCACCGACTGCCTCTACTTCGTTAACCCAAGCTTTACGAGCGCGATCGATGAAGCTGAAGTCGGCAACTTCTTTTATCTTTGCCGGTCGAATCACTTTGGCGCTTTCCGCGCGCTGAGTCGATAAGGGATTGAATGGAGGCTTGCGCTCGCCAATCGATCGGCGATATTTGTTCGGCAGACAGAGTTATTCGCGAGCGTTAACCGAAAGGAGCCGACAATCATGCTCAGCGCGGAAGAGAATGAAACATTGACGAGAACCGGCCCAGGCACGCCCATGGGGGAGCTGCTCAGGCGGTTTTGGCTGCCCGCTCTGCTTCCTAACGAGTTACCATCCTCGGACTGCGCGCCGGTTCGAGTTCGGTTGTTATCGGAGGATTTGGTGGCGTTCAGGGACACGGAAGGAAGACTCGGGCTGATCGATGCCCACTGTGCGCACCGCCGGGCTCATCTGTTCTTTGGCCGGAACGAAGAGTGCGGGATTCGGTGCATTTACCACGGATGGAAGTTTGACGTGGACGGCAACTGCGTGGACATGCCGACAGAGCCGCCGGAATCGAATTTTAAGGACAAGGTCAAATTGACATCCTACTCTCTGCGTGAACATGGCGGCATTTTGTGGGCTTACATGGGTCCAAAGAAAGACATTCCCCAACTGCCGCAGCTAACATTTACCGAGGTTCCCCCGGGCCATCGTTTCGTGATGAAACGCTTTCAGGAGTGTAACTATGCGCAGGCGCTGGAAGGGGGAATAGACTCGGCCCACACGAGCTATTTGCATACCACGCTCGACTTCTATCAGCGCACAGAGTCTTATCTTGAAAAGGCAAAAGTGCTGCGCGCGAGATTTGAAACGGATCCTGACAAACTCAAGCCAGAGGATTTAGACTTTCTTTTTCGCACGTTAGACAAGGCGCCGCGAGTGATGGCTAAGGATACAGATTACGGCCTCATCATCGCCGCGCAGCGGAACTTGGGCGACCGATATTACTGGCGCTTCAACCAGTTTTTGATGCCCTTCTATACGATGCCTCCGCGCAGCCCAGGCGGTCACGCCTTCGTTCCAATTGATGATGGGCATTGTTGGGTTTGGACTTTCGGATGCAGACTCGATCGGCCCTACGCTGCCGACGAAATCCTCGGCATGAAGCGCGGCACAGTGAGCGGGCCATTCGGCGCTGAAGTGGACGACAACTACTTTCCATCGCATAACAAGTCCAATGATTTCCTCATTGATCGCGAAGTGCAGCGAACCTATAACTTCACCGGTATCGTTGGCACCGGCAATCAGGATATGGCGGCTCAAGTGTGTATGGGACCGGTCACTGACAGGACAAAAGAACACTTGGGTGTAACCGATGTAGGGATTATTGAAACGCGGCGTCTTCTGCTGAACTCAGCGAAAGACCTCTGTGAAGGGAGGGAGCCTCCAACAGCGCGGAACCCTGACGTCTTCTCCGGTGTCCAAGGAGTATCGCTGGTTCGGAGATGCGATGTGTCTTTGGACGAGTGTGTCAAAGACGCAATCGATAGCTTTGCCAAGACACGGAAACGGACGCAAGAGCTGATGAAATCGATCATTTGAATGCAAGCGTTACCGGGAGCGACGGCTCCACGACCCAGAGCCAGCGATCGAGGACATTTTCTCTTGCCGTTGCGAGGGCCAGAGGAAAGGGCCACACGAGATTTTAGTTTGGAGTATCGGTGAGGCACAATTATCTAAAATAATAATAGTGGAGGTGTTTATGCCCGCTAAGCGTATCGATGTTAACGAGCACCCGGCGTTGAAAGGAGCGGGAGCTGGCAAGCATGAGAGACTACTTTTCAATTCCGACAACTATCATGTCTGGATTCACCATAGTGTTCCCGGCGACAAGGGCCCGATGCACAGACATACGGCAGATCAGGCCTTCTATGGTCTCCAAGGGGAATGCTTCATCAATTTTCCGGACGGGACGAGGCAATCAATTACCCCGGGCGTGTTGGTCGTAATCCCCAAGGGTCAATATTACCAACAAGAAGCGCCAAGCCACACCGGCTATGTTTTCTTGGGCAGCAGGGCGGAAACCTATTCCAATTCTCGCTTCGGTCCCGAAGGCCAAGAAATCAAGGCCGGCGGTACGGCGCCAAAGGATTAGTTCCCGGCTTTGGCTTCGGGGAAAGAAGGGCAGGTCCCCCGGGTTGGACCAGCGCAATAAGTTGATTCAGCAATTGCCTTGGGCGGTTCAAAGTTCAAGGTTCAAGGGTTCAAAGTCAGATGGGAACGGGAACTTTGAAACGATTGCTCTAGGCGATAAGCGATGCCGCGCCAACCACATCAACGGTTGTGTTCAAACCGTTCAACCGCTACGCTCCGTTCAAGTCGTTCAAGAGGTTTGACGGATCACAGAATACGAACACCGCTGCAACCGGATC
>DASXSW010000590.1:0-4744 GCA_036505755.1 Binatia bacterium
CATTCTCTTTTCATGTCAAAGTACGCAAAAGAAGTCCACGCTTTTGAACCTTGGGAGCCCGTCATCAAAAGATTTCGGCGGATGGTAGAAATAAATCACATCAAAAACATCGTGATCCACCCTTTTGGTTTAGGCGATGAGAATTCAAAAAAACTATTTTTCAGGCCGCCGGATAATAACCTTGGAACGGGATCCTTCGTCGAAGGTTTTAAGGAAGATAACTCGATTGAGGGTGAACTGGAGATTCGAACCGGCGACGATGCCCTAGAAGAAGCCGGCGTAACTTCAGTCGCGCTGATTAAAATGGATATCGAGGGTTACGAAAAGCTGGCGCTAAAAGGCCTGCGGCGAACGCTGCTAGCACAGCGACCAATCGTCGAATTCGAGCTAAGCGCCGATCCCAAGAGCCCAGTAAGCATCAAAAACAAAGATGAGCTGACCGCCCTTTTCCCCGAGAAATACGAGTTCTTGGTTTTTTCCGATAAAGATGACCCGTCAACGGGAACGTACTTTTTACAACCGATAAGCGAAAGAGTGCGGTTCGACAAGTCGGAACAGTACGACATGGTTGCCTATCCAAAGGAAAAGGAAAAAAGCATTTTTCTGAAAGGTCCTCAACCCTAACGTCCTTTTTTCGGCCGACGCCGGGGAAATACTGTTCCTTTTCACGGACGAAGGCAGGCGTTTTTTCTCGATCATTCCTAATTCACTTTCCGCTTTTGACGATCATGTGAAGTCGGCTCCTTCCATATTGACGCCCTCACTGCCGCAGGCTAGAGTCAAATAACATCACACTTAGCTACCGTTGCGAGTTGATTTCCCTTTGGCACTGGCCGGCAGCGGTCGGCTCGTTACTATTTTTTTCTTACCCTTGAGCCGAATGCTTTTCCTAAAGAACACCCCTATCAACCAGATTCTCTCGTTCCATGAGATGATCGAGACGATCGAGGACACGCTCAAGGAACTTGCGGCGGGTCGTGGCTTTGACTTGCCACGCCGGCGAATCCATCATCCGAATCAGATGATTTTCGGCCTCCTGCCGGGCTCCGTGCATGGCGCCATGGGTGCTTACCTTCAGACTGATTTGGATCGCCAGATTCATCACGAGACCGTTATCTTATACAGCGTCGAGACGGGTGAACCACTTATCCTGTATCAAGACTGTTCGATCAATGAGTATCGAACCGGCGCTGCCGGTGCCATCGGCGCCAAGTATTTGGCCCGCCCCGATGCCGCCAGTGTGGCCGTATTTGGCAGCGCAGTCCATGCGAAAACTCAGCTCAAAGCAGTTGCCGAAGTCAGAAACTTGACGCACGCTCGGGTCTTCAGCCCGACGCCGGCGCACCGAATGTCCTTTGCCAAAACACTGAGCCAAGAGCTTAAGTTTCCCGTCGTGGCAGTGGCAAACGCTGAAGAAGCGGTGGAAAGCGCCGACATCGTCATTACCGCGACTAGTTCGCGGGCGCCGGTTTTCGATGGCAACTGGTTGAAACAAGGCACCCATGTTACATCCATAGCCAACGGCGATAAGACACGGACTCGGCGGGAAATCGATGAAACCACGATCCGCCGGGCTAACCCAATTTTTGTGACCTCCAAGGAGACCGTGTGTGTCAACGAGAGCGATGTCTTTCACGCGGTCAGGGACCGCGTGACTTCCTGGGATCGGGTTCACGAAATATCCAGCCTGCTACTCGGCACGGTTGCCGGCCGAACTGACGATAGGCAAATTACTCTCTTTAAGCTCCAGGGAACTGGTATAATGGACGTCGCGATTGGACTGCGGGCCTACGAAAAACTGAAAAGCAGCAAGCTGACGCAGCAATTATGATCTTACCCGAAGAGAGAGGACAAAAGCGTGGCCCACTATGACATGTTGGTGATCGGCTCCGGCCCGGCCGGCCAGAAGGCAGCGATTCAAGCCGCCAAGGTCGGTAAGAAAGTTGGCATAATCGAACGCAAAAAAGTTGCCGGTGGCATTTGCATCAACATCGGCACTATTCCGAGCAAATCATTGCGCGAGGCGGTGATGTTCCTTTCCGGTTTCCGCCAGCGCAATCTCTATGGAGCTAGCTACCGGGTCAAAAAGGACATTACCTTAGAGGACCTCGCCCAGCGTTGCGACCATGTGGTCAAGGCCGAGCAAGAAATCATCCAAAACCAACTGATAAGAAATTCCGTTGATTTCATCATCGGCACGGCCTCTGTGATCGACCCGCACCGCATCGCGATCAAGCAGGATTCCGAATCCAATGAACACACGGCGGACTACATCGTGATCGCCGTGGGAACCGAGACCGCCCGCCCGCAGGAGATTCCCTTTGATAGCGAAACCGTTATCGATAGCGACGGATTGCTTTCGCTAAAACAGCTGCCAAAATCCTTGACCATCGTGGGCGCCGGAGTGATCGGCTGCGAGTATGCATGCATCTTGGCCACCCTCGGGATTCCGGTCGTACTGGTGGAGCGGCGACCCCGGCTGCTCGAATTCGTCGACAGCGAGATCATCGAATCGCTACAATACCAGATGCGCAATATCGGCGTTACCTTGCGCCTCAACGAAGAGGTGGTGGGCGTTTACAAATTGACCGACAAATCCGTCGTGCTGCAACTTAAGAGCGGCAAGCAAATCCGGGCGCCATTGCTTGTCTATTCGGCGGGCCGCATCGGCGCGACTAAAAACCTCGGCCTCGAACAGATAGGCATTCAACCCGATGACCGTGGCCGTTTGAAAGTGAATGAAAACTTTCAGACTGCAGTTGCGCATATCTATGCGGTTGGCGATGTGGTGGGATTTCCCGCCCTGGCGTCAACTTCCATGCAGCAAGGACGCCACGCCGCTTGTCACGCCTTGGGTTTGGCTTGTGAAACATCCTCTCATCTTTTGCCTTACGGCATTTACACGATACCGGAAATCTCGATGGTCGGGCGCAATGAAGACGAGCTCACGCGCGACGGTGTGCCGTATGAGATCGGCGTTGCCCGCTACCGCGAGATCGCCCGCGGTCAAATCATCGGCGACACCGTCGGCATGCTCAAGTTGCTTTTCCACAGCGAAACCCGAGAGCTTCTCGGCGTCCATGTGATCGGCGAAGGCGCTACGGAACTGGTCCATATCGGCCAGGCGGTGATCGCCCACGGCGGCAAGCTTGACTACTTTATCGATACGGTTTTCAATTACCCGACATTAGCCGAGTGCTACAAAGTGGCGGCTCTCGCGGCGCTGAACAAATTTTCCAGCAATGGCGCCGCCAGCTGCAACGTTGAGATGAACTAGTGTCAGAAGCTGGTAAGGGCAGGTTTGAAACCCTCCCCTACTTCTGGATTTTGTTCGCCCAAGCCTCAGGTTGAGCCGCTTCGCGGTGATGTCCTGCATAATCAGTCACCCCGAGGTTGAAACCTTATCCGGCCGAATCTTATAGATCACTCTCACTTCCGCGGGACTTCGAAAGGGATAGCGATCTTTGCCGAGATATTTTTTGGCCAGCGCGTCGATGTGGGCGTCGGCGCCGTTTTCGGTGATCTCAACTACCTCACCTCGAATGGCGAGATAGCGATAAGGATTTTCCGGATCCTGGATGGATAATGCGAGGCGCTTGTCGCGACGCATGTTTTTGTCTTTAACACGTCCTTTGGAATTGACTCTAACATGAGCGCCGTCGTAATCGACCCATACGGGGGTGACCTGAGGGCTTCCATCAGCCATTAACGTGGCTAAGTGAGCGAACGCAACCTTGCCAAAGAGATCTTTGAATTGTTCAGGGATCGTCGCCGCCATGATTCGCCTCCTGTTCTGGATGAGATCGGGATTCAGCAGAAATAGTCGGAAAGCTCCTTGATGTTATCAATCATAACATCCGGTTTCGCGGCAAGTAAGTCAGCCTTGTTGCCCAGACCGTAGGTGACGCCACAAGTCAAAACTCCGGCGCGTTTACCGGCTTCAATATCCGTATCGCCGTCCCCGACGATCAGCGCGGCCGCCGCAGGAACCTGAAAACGCTGCAAGACTAGGTTTAACAATGCCGGGTCGGGTTTTTTTTCTGCGGCGCTGTCGCCGCCGAAGATCGCATCGAAGTAACTTTCCACGCCCAATCCACGCACAACAGCCACGGTCAGACGACGTATTTTATTGCTCACCACCACGCGTTGCTTGTCGCGAAAATGCTCCAGCGCGTCGTGAACGCCAGGATAAAGAACGGTTCTGTCGAGCAAGTGCATCTCGTACCGAACGAGAAATATCCGCATCACTTCTTGAAAATGGTGTGGGGACTCCTCCGGCAAAGAATGTTTCAACATATGCTCCACGCCCCGTCCCACATGGGCAAAAACTAACTCCTCGGCCAGTGGCGCGAGATTGAAATGCGCTCGGGTGTAATTAACCGAGTCTGCGAGGTCGCGTCCGGTATCCGCCAGCGTGCCATCCAGGTCGAACATGATCAGATCCACCGCTCTTTTCATCGTGAATGATTGAAGTTGAAATCACACTTGAAGTCAACGCGAGTCTTTGCCCCAAGCGACTGACCTGGTATAACTGAGCGCGGTTAGTGCCATGCCGCACAGCTTTTACGGAGTTATCAATGAAACGAAGATGGTGTCATTTTGTCGCGATATTCGCCATTACTTTCTTTTGGTTAGCAGCAGCGCCATCTCCCGCCGCGGATAAGTTGAACACCTCGTATATCTCAACCACTCCCGGTTCATCTTCCGTCCTATGGGTTGCCAAAGACGCAAGAATTTTCGACAA
>DASXSW010000591.1:0-6346 GCA_036505755.1 Binatia bacterium
GAACGGGCTCCGCTTCGGATGGATCGACAATGGCGGCTTGCCTGGATTTTTCGCAGACTAGGAGGTAGCCGTAGTTATCCCGCAGCAAGGGAATCTGAAGAATTTTCATATTTGTGAATCGACCTGCATGAATAGCAGTGACTCTCTTTTGATTGTAGTCATAAGGCAGGGGTTTTTCAAACACCGAATGGTCGATGGATTCCTCTTGACCCGGTAAACCGAACTTTTTTATATTACCAGTCATCATGATTCGCGCCGGGGTTGGACGATCACAAAAGCAAGCGACTGGTCAGGCAGTTGAAGAAGCTGCTCGCGGAGCGCTCGCGCACGCCGGTATCTCACGGGCCGACTTCGCAATGATAGTTTTTACCGCCGATCACGCTGGGCAGAAGCGCGAACTCGTAACGTCGCTAATTCGCGCAATAGGGACCGATTGTGTCGTCGGCTCCAGCGCTGCCGGCGTGATGACCGGCGATAGTGAAATTGAAGGTAGCTACGGCGTTGCCGTGCTGGCGCTCGCCTCAGACGAAATCAGCGCGCGTCCTTTTATATTTGAACCGCTGAAAGAAAACGAAACGAATCTGGGCACGAGCTTCGGAGAGTTTCTGGCCAAGACCCAAGAGCAAAATTCCCTGATGGTTTTGCTTCCGGACACCTATAATGGCAACCCGCAACGGTTACTGGAAAGTATGGCGAGCAAAGCCGGTTTTCATCCCGTGGTTGGCGCGGGATCGACCGAAAACGGTGCGGTGGGCGCCACCTTTCAGCTTTGTGGCGATAAGATCGCCACCAACTCTGTAGCCGGGGCCTACGTTTCCGGCGCATTCAACGTTCACCTGGATATCACCCAAGGGTGCCAGCCCATTTCCGAGCCCATGGTCATTACCAAGGCCGAGAGAAATTTAATTTACGAAATCAATGACCGCCCGGCAATCGATGTGTTTGCCCGCTTACTCAAGGGCCCGCTCGCCGAAGATATTCGACGGGCGCTAATGGTCTTGTTCGTGGGGCTGCCCGCGGACCGGCAAGAAAACTCTGTCGCTGCCGGAAAATATTTGGTCCGAAACATCATCGGCTTGGATCCCGAAAAAGGAATTTTGGGCGTTGCCGAGGAAGTCACTAACGGCGAGGCGATGATCTTCGCGATGCGCGACGGCGAGCGCGCCCGGGAGGACCTCGGTCAAATGCTTCAGAGACAGGTTGGGACACTCGGTGGAAAAAAGCCAGCCTTCGGCCTGTATTTCAATTGTTGTGCGCGCGGCACATCGCTCTACGGCTTGCCCGGCATCGACTCAGCCTATATTCACCAGGCACTTGGCGACTTTCCATTGATCGGTATGTTCGGCGGCTACGAACTTGCGCCCCTGGGGCGCGCCAACCATTTATTCGCCTACACGGGCGTCCTCGCACTGATTACACAAGCGGATTAAAACACGGAAGAATGGAGTAGTGAAGTGATGGAGTAATGGTTGTGCAACACTCCAGCACTCCATCACTCCAAGCGAGACGGTCTTTTTGCGCTATCGTCCGATCCGCTTGCGCTTGTTGTTGAGATAATCGACGACGATATAGTTGCCCATTTGATCGGGCGTGGTGTAAAAAACGCGACCGGTATTTAAGCGTGATAACTGGTCAATAAAACCCTGCCGGTAAAAATCGGAGCCGAGCATAAAAGTGTTGATCTTGATTCCCACCTGCGTGCAACGCTTCACCTCTTTGAGCGTTTCGTGAACGATGCGGCTGTGGAGCAACGCAGAGCCCCAGCCGCTATGGAGCCGCCCGCCGCGGTCGAGTGTCGCCGCCGTGGGCTCGCCGTCGGTGATGAGGATGATCTGGCGGTTGGCGCTTCGATTCGATCCGAGCAATTGACGGGCGTAGCGCAACGCCTCTTTGATATCGGTGCCGTGTTCCATGAAGTAAGTCAGCGACACGATTGACGGCAGATCTTCAGCGTGGATCAGCTTCGCATTAGAGCGGAAGGCCACGAGATGGAGAGTGTCCTGTGGATACTTGGTTTGGATCAGCCGATGTAACGCCAGCGCGACTTTCTTTCCGGCGTGCAGCGCGTCGTTCATCAGCATCGAATAGCTGACATCGATCAAGAGTGCCGTTTCGCTCACTGTCGAAAACTCGACGCGATGTACGGAAAAATCATTTGGCGCAATTCTCAATGGCTCGCCCTTCTTGCGTTTCCCCAGCGCATTGAGCAGCGTCTCGCCGATATTGACGTTCAGCGGATCACCGTATTCGTAGAGCTTGGTTTCCTCCATGCGGTCGCCCTGTGAGCCCCGAGAAGAGATCGCGTGATTGCCCCAGCGGCCCTTGTTGAGCATCTGGAAGATCTCGCGCAAGGCCTTGTCGCCGATTTTTCTGATCCCCTTCGGCGTCAGGCGCAGCCCGTGGTTGGTCCGGACAATATAACCCTCATCTTCGAGGGTCTGCTCGACGCTCTGCAGGTATTTGAGATGTTCATAAGCCTCGTCGCCAAGCAGTTCGCGCAACTCATCGAGATTGAGCTCGGATGGATCGCCCATGCCGCGCTGGCCCCAGCGGAGAAATCGTTCGAGCCCGCGCATCTGACCGAGGATCTGTCCCGCTTCGCCCATGCCCATGCGCTGCGAGCCTTGAAAAGGAAACTGGCTCAATAGCTGCTCCAGCTGCTGCATCTGGTTCATCATGTCGCTGAGTTGCTGCAGCTGTTCTTCAGTCATCGAGTTGAGGTTTTCCAACATGCTTTCGAGATTGCCGATGGCGGCGTCCATCATGTTGGGCAGATTCTTAAGAAAATTCTCGTCTTCCAAGAGCTTTTGCATCCGGTCCAACATGTCCATTAGGGACTGCGGATCCTGACCACTCATGTTCGGCTGCCCACGCGTGCCCCGTTCACCGATCTGGTTCTGCAGGCGGTTCCTCAGCTCCTGGTAACGCTGATAAGCCTCCTGCATTTTCTGATTCATCTCGTCCATGCGATCGGCGTATTTGCCGGACATGCGCTCCATGAAGTTGCGCATCTGCTCGTGGTAGGCCTCGAGCTTTTCGGCCAAACTGTTCAGTTTATCGGTGAGAGCTTGTTGTTCCTTTGGGGTCAGCTTGAAAGAATCCGGAGAATACTTGTTGAGCAATTCGCGCCGTTTCTCCTCCGCTTCGCGCAGAAAGTCGCGCATACCCTTGACCGACCGTTGCCCGTCTTCCGACGTAAAGCCCCGACGCATCAGATCGCGCAGCGCGCGTCGGACGCCTTCCTCTTCTAACAAATGGTCCGAAAGATGTTTGAGTAAATCATCCGTGGTGGGAAACAGAACCTCCTGCGTCCCGTCCCACTGGGTATAGCGATGGACTCTCATTTGTTTTCGAATATATCGCAGTTTGGCGCTGTTTCAAACCCCAAATTGAGGTTCCATTGGAGAGCACCCCCGTGTTGACCGTCAGCCAGGTTAGACCCTTTGGGGTGGTGGTTCATTTTCAATCCACCATGACTCTTAAAATCGAGAAAGATTCCTCGCTTTGCTCGGAATGACAACTACATAAGCCATGTGTCATCTCGAACAAAGTGAGAGATCTTTCCCAAACTGAACCACTACCCCTTTGGAATTGGTTATGAGTTCGTATAGAAATAGGAGAGTTGCCGGTAAATTATGAATGCTTACGATTACGTGATCATCGGCGCCGGTTTTGCCGGCGCCGCCACCGCTTACCATCTGGCGCGACGCGGCGTCAGCAATGTCCTGCTGTTGGAGCAGGAGAGTATCCCAGGATTTCATTCGTCCGGCCGCAATGCGGCGATGATGCGCCAGTGTGTACCCGATCCGGATTTGGCGAAGCTGACCCGCGACGGCGCGGTGTTTTTGCGCAATTTGCCGAGCGACTGGCCCGAACCGGTAAGCTTCAAACAAAATGGCTCGCTGCTCCTGGGGACCGGCGACGGTTGGCGCAAGCTTCAGAAGGATGCCGAGGTCGGTCAATCCCTCGGGATCGACGTCGAATGGTGGACGCCGGAGCAGGCCAAGGGCCATGTGCCGGTGCTCGATCAGGCCGAGTTCGATGGCGCGGCGTGGTGCGCCAGCGACGGCATCATCGATATTCACGCGCTCCTTTCCGGATATTTAAAAGCGGCGACAAGCAAGGGTGTCAGGATTCGCTATGGCAGCCGCGTTCAGGCGATTCACTCAGTGACGCGCCGCGGGGTTGAACTGATCACCGACAGCGAAACCATCCAGACCAACGTGATTGTCAATGCCACCGGCGCTTGGGCTAACGTCATTGCCAAGATGGCGGGCGCACGCGAGTTGCCCTTGCGACCTTGTCGACGCCACCTCTTCGTGTCACCGCCGATTGATTGGGTCGATCCAAGCTGGCCATTTGTCTGGGACGTGACGCACGACATTTATTTTCGGCCGGAGGGCAACGGTTTGCTGCTCTGCGCTTGCGATCAGCAGGAGTTGTCACCGGGTGATCCGCCGGTAGACGAAAGTGTAAAGGAGCTGTTGGCAGAGAAGATTGAACGTTTCATGCCGGCTCTTTCCACGGTCAGTATCAACAAGAGTTGGGCGGGTTTTAGAACGTTGACGCCGGATGGGCGATTCGTGATCGGTTGGGATCCGCGGATTGAACATTTTTTTTGGATCGCCGGACTTGGCGGACATGGCATGACGACAAGTTCAGCGGTGGGCGAATTAGCGGCTGATCTCCTTATCGCCGGGCCGAAAAAAAAGGCTGCGCCATTCTCACCGGAGCGGTTCGCGGATTGAGAACAATCCAATGTCATCGCATACTTGTGATGAGACAACCTCGTGAAATCATTGGTGGAGTGTTGGAGTGCTGGAGTAACGGGATGATGCCGAGGATGGTGATTTTATTTTTCGTTTGCTGGCTGTTCGCCGGTGAAGACGCGACGGCTGCCCAACCTGTTAAAGTTCGAATCTCTTACTCCAGCCGTAGCAACTCCAACACGCCATTCCAGGTCGCCGTCGACAAAGGCTTCTTCGCTGAGGAAGGCATGGAGGTGGAATTGATCCAGGTCAATCCGCGGCTCGGCCCGACTGCCGTCATTAACGGCGACCTCGATTTCACCACGACTTTCGGCACCACCCTGCGCGCCATTATCGGCGGCTTCCCGATAAAATTCGTCGGCGAGATTACGGATCAGGAGTGGGAGATCCTGACGGAAAAGAAAAAGACGGCGGATGAGGTGCGAGATTTCTCGCTCCTTCGCGAAGCGCAAAAGGAACTCAAAATTAAGTAGACAGCGCGATCGAGGATGACGAAAAGTAACCGCGCGGTAGGTGAATCATGGCTTTGAAGATTGACTTGGGAAAGAAGTATCCGGCCGATCAGGCAAAAGCGATCGTCGATCGGCTTTATTCACTCGTGCGTGAACGCTGGGAAACGAAGGTCAACCAGAGGCCATTCATGCAGCAACTCATGGCCGGAACATTGCCACTCAACGTGCTGCAGACGTTTTTCCGCAACTGGGGCGCGTACACGATCGAAATCAACACGCTCACGGCGTGCACTTATCACCGGAATATTACGTTCCTGAAAGTCAATCGCGATCTCATGGGGCCGATCGGTGAGAAGATCGCGGACGAATTCATTCATCCAAAACCGCCCGGCCACTTTCTAGTCATGCTGCGAACGGCCGAAGCGTTCGGCCTTACGGAAGAAGAAGTCTTCACGACGCCGATGCTTTCAGAGTTTCGCGGTAAAATCGATTTCATGCGGAGTATCGTTTACGAAGGAACGGCGGCGGAGTGGTACGCCGCAGTGACCACGGAAGAGCAGATCGGCCACTGGTCGGCGGTCTGTTACAAAGCGCTGACGACGCATTACGGCTTCGACCGCGACAAGGCGACGTACTTTGCCACCCACGTCGAAGCCGATCTCGGCGAGCATGCAGAAGGTGTCATGGGCCACGCGAGCTTCAATCGCATGGCGTTACAACGATTGCTTGAGACCGGCATGGCGGACGAGAGGCCGACGTATGGATTGGAATACTGCGCGATGACATCAGTAGACCTACACGGCGTCATGTTGCGGGCGGCGATGGAAGAAGCGAAGCGAACATAAGCATGGGGTGATGGAGTATTGGAGTAATGGAATGATGGGCAAGCTCACTTATACGCCCGGATGAAATGATTTGTCGTAGGGGCAACCCCCCCGTGGTTGCCCGATTCCATGAAGAGCACAAGCAGACGAAGGAATATAACTATCGAAGGTAGGAGATTTTTATGATGGAGCAAGTACGCGGCATCGTTCTACCGAGTCCGACGGTTTTCCTTGAAGACGGGCGGGTCGACGAGAAGCTCATGCGCGAGTTGACGGATTGGTTCATCGACTGTGGCGTCCA
>DASXSW010000592.1:0-5045 GCA_036505755.1 Binatia bacterium
CGAGACCGGTCCGGATGGCCCGCTCTACTGGATGATCGACACCCGTTCTTTTCCCGTGAGAAGTGGGCCTAATCAGCAAGCCGGCTTTCCCCTCAGCAAGAACGGCGTCGCGGCTAAAGTCACTCCGGGAATCAGTCCTCATGATCCCGTCGAAAGCGCGGAAATGCGGTCGGTCAAAGTTCGCATTGAACAATTGGACCGGGAGAATACCGCGCTTCAAGTGATCTATCCCACGATGTTTCTCTCCTATCCGATCACCTATGATCGGGATTTGGCCGTGGCGATGATGTGCGCCTACAATAGCTGGGTCGCCGACCTCACTAGCCAATATCCCGACAGCCTAAAGTGGGTCACTGTTATCGATCCCGCTGATCCTAAGGCATCGGTTCGGGAAATCGAGCGGGGCAAGGAGCTGGGAGCCGTAGCCGTGATGCTTCTCGGCGTCACCGGAGACGTGCGAATCGACGACCCGCCCATGGAGCCGATTTGGGCCGCGGCAAACGATACCGGGCTTCCCGTCGCGGTGCATACCGGACACAGCTTTCGCGCCCTCGGCCAGGTTAACGACACGCACCATGATAAGACGGCAATATCCTTTTGGCTGACCGTGCAGTTCGCTTTCCATCGCGTGATCTCGAAAGGGATTGCCGACCGCTACCCGAACTTGCGGATTGCGTTTCTCGAAGCCGGCTGCTCGTGGGTGCCCGCGTTGGTGGAGCGGATTGAAGAATACAGTGGCTTTCCCGGGGCGCGGGCCGGAGTTGATTTTCACCGAGGTTATACCGGCAAGCATCCGCCCAAGGAATACATCGAGCGCGGACAGATTTACTTCGGCTTCGAGGTCGATGAGAAACTGCTCCCGTTCGCCATCGAAGAGTTCGGCGATGAGTGTTGGGTTTATGGCTCGGATATCCCGCACGGGGACCGCCTCTACGGCGCGGTCGATGTCTTCCTCAAGCGAGACGACATCAGCGAGGAGAGCAAGCGAAAGTTGCTGGTTGATAATACAGCGCGCTTTTACGGGCTCTAAGGTTGGAAACGTGATCGTCTGGAGATTCTCGATAAGTCAAACGCGTCCGTCGATAGTTAAAAGCGGGCTTCACGCCTTTTGCGATAGGGCTCGCGATGTGCGCCGAATGCCATAGATAAAGATTGATCCCCTAGCCGTTTTTCCTCTAGGGCCAATGATCTAGCGGGAGCTCATATGTTTCTTATCAGCACACGCAAACGCAATCCCGATAAGAGCTTCGGGCATGAAAGGATGCTCAAGGGAGAGTATGCGGTGTACGAAATTTCCAAGTCATCCGACGGTAAGGACGCTCAACAGAAAACTCTAGAGGACATCCCGGTGGATAAGGATATGCTGCTCCTCATACACGGATTCAATAATGGTTTCGATGAGGTGACAGCTGCCTATTTTGATTTCGATAAGAGAATTCGGGCGGTTGGATTTAGAGGCAACGTCATGGGATTCACATGGCCCAGCTACGGCGAGTGGTTCCAGTATTTCGGTGACGTAGAGCAGGTCGAGTACGCCGCGTTTGGTTTTCTAAATTTCCTGTTAGCTTTTCGCCCGTTGCTTGGCGAGAAAAAATTTCACGTCAACACCCACAGTATGGGTGCATATCTCCTCATTCGCACCTTAGCCGCTTATTCACGTATCGATGCTATCGCAGAACCTCTGCCCGGTCGTTTTATTGTGGATGAGATGACTTTTTTTGCCGCGGATGTAAGTAATGAAATTCTCGAGAGAGGAGAAGACGGAAATATTGCGGTGGGTGAAGCGAGTCGCTTGACGTCGTATTTTTCTTATAAGGATCCCATTCTGGGTATTTCGCGGGTCGTCAATCGTGACGGTCGTCTAGGACTAGCCGGAGCGGAACGACCAAGCCGGTTACCCAGGAATGCGTTTCAGATTGATTGCAGTACATTGATTGAGTCTCATTCGGCTTACCGCGACACCACTGCTGTGATGGAGGATTTAGCAGAAGTCCTTAGTGGAACCTCTTCGAAGGAGATTGAAGACCGCCGACCCACGGGGGACAAGAATACATTCGCTATTGGACCGGAAGAAGAGGAGGTCGATGAAGACGATGACTAGGCATGCCGGTTCAGCTGGGTCAACGCGATGAGAAATAGCATTTTAGGTTTACCGAGGCGTACATCGGCACTACGTTGACGCGAGGAGATTGAGCGCACCCTTCGACGATGCTCAGGCAATCCGCCATATGGGTCTTTTTCAGCAGGCCTGCTCAGACGCCTGGTGCTCAATGCGATTGGCCAACTCGGCGGGCGAGGCCATCGCCAGGGACATCGGTATCATGAGGGCGCTGATGACGATGAGTCCCCAGATGGCGGCGGAGTAGTTGCCGTGCAGGTCGAAGATCAAGCCCATGACCAAGGGGCCGATGACCCCCGCCGCAATGGGTCCCCCCTGCAGCAGGCCCAAGATTCCGCCGATAGTCCGGGTGCCGAACATGATGCTTCCGACGGCGCCGCGCATGGGAACAAGGCAGCCGAAGCTGACGCCGAACAGGAGCGCGAAGGGCAATGTGGCCCAGACCGTTTTGACCGCCACGACCTGGAGGTACAACAGGGCAATGCCCATCATCGCGGCGACGACGGCCAGGACGATGCGATAGTCCATCCTGTCCAGCAGATAGCCGCCACCGATGCGCCCGATACCGCTGATGATGAAGACCATGGACATGACCACGGCCGCCCAGGCCGCGGTAAGTCCGATGTCCTGCTGGAAGTAGGGAATCATGTGGCCTTGCACTGCCGAGTTTACCGCGAAGGTACCCGACAAGTAGCTCGTGAATAGCCAGAATTCTTTGGTGCGGAACACGGCGCGGAGCGTCAGCCCGGCATCCGTTCGGCGGCGCGCTAGGCCGTCGCTAGCGTGTTCCATGGCGGCGCTCCCCTCCGGCGGGTCTCCATCAGGCCGCAGACCGTAGGGCTCCGGCCGGTCGCGCACCAGCATGCTGAGCAGCGTGACACCGACCAAGACCAAGGTGCCGTAGCCGAACAGGACGGCGCGCCAGCCGTATGCTTCCTCGATCTGCGTGTTCATTATGACGAGGGGCGAGCCGAAGATCGGACCCGTTACCGCAAGCCCCGTGGCCAGGCCGCGGTTGCGACGAAACCACCGCGAGATGATCACGGGCCAGGTAACCGCGTGGCTGACGCCGGATGCTCCCAGGGAAATGACCACGAAGAAGAGAAAAAACGTGACGATGTCGGTGGTGAAGCCGAGGCCGATGAAGCCAACGCCGGAGATGACGGCGCTCCAGAAAATCAATTTACGCGCGCTGAAGCGGTCCATTAGGAGGCCAACAGCGGGACTGACAATGCCGGACTCCAACTGGCGCAGCGACAGGGCGGCTGAAATAACCCAGCGGTCCCAGCCGAAGGCGCGTTCTATCGGGATGATGAGAACGCCGAAGCCCTGGAAATAGGCGGCGGAGAAGATCGTGTTGGTGACAATACTCGCGGCAACCATATACCAGCCGAAAAAAATCCGACGCTTCCCTGATTTCTCAGTGGCATAGGTATCGATCATTCCGGGCTCTCAGCCCGGGTACGGCGGGTCATATCAATGGTAGTCATCTCGGCTCCGTTGAACAGGGGACGAGCTTGCGGCACTGGGCGAGTCAGATCGCGCTCTGCCTAAGCACCGGAAATTTCCTTCCAGAAATTAGTTTTCCGATCTTAGCAAATACCACCGGGCATTTCGCCTGCGGCGCGCGGACAGATTTATTTCGGCTTCGAGGTCGATGAGAAACTGCTGCCGTTCGCCATCGAAGAGTTCGGCGACCAGTGCTGGGTTTATGGCTGGGATATCCCGCACGGAGACCGCCTCTACGGCGCGGTCGATGTTTTCCTCAAGCGAGACGATATCGGCGAAGAGAGTAAGCAAAAGCTGCTCATCGATAACACAGCGCGCTTTTACGGACTTAAGTTTGGAAACGTGATCGTCTAGGGTTTCGGAGAGCTCATCAAAAAGCTAGCCCCCAAAGCCGGTATCGAGCCCCAGACGTTACGGCGCAAGGGGCGAATGGCAAGGATCGTGGAGGCGCGGGATCGATTTATACAGACAGCGGTGCTTGAAGAGGGGTACCTCCGCGTCCGAAGTCGCCGGCTTTCTTGCCTGTCATCCATCCAACGTCAGTCGGGCGCTGCAGAAAGACGATGAAGTTAATAGACTTAGGCAAGTCTGACACGGGACCAGTCCCTCTTCGTCAGTCGAGGATGTTTTTGTCGATATAACTGCACGCGGCGTTGTAATAGACTTTCCAAAATAGCAGGCTCGGCGTGCGAAACTCCTTGTAGTTCGCGTCGATATATTGTTCGTTCTCCAAGACCATTTTTCCCGAATCATTATCGTAAAAAAGAATGCCCGGAGTCTTGTCCAGGCTATAGCTTTTCTCGTAATCGGCAGCGATCACTTTCTCCGGCTTGCCGTTTGCGACGACCATCACGCGATAGGTGGAAATCTTGTCCTTATATTTGATCGAGATATAACGGACCAGGGTTGCCAGCCTTTGCGATTCCGGATCCACGTTAGAATAAAACATGACCACGACCGGTATGGGGCTCTCGCGGATGGTCTTCCAGTAGCTCGCGCGGGGTAGTTCGCGTACGGGAGAATCGCGGAAAATTTCCTTCACAGGAAGTGCCGCCAAAGCTCTGACCTTGGACATGTCAATATTTTCGGCGGCATTCGTCAGCGCGGGAATCGCCAGGAAAGTAACCAATAGAAGCGTACCGGAGCCGGACAAATAAGGCATCAATGTTTCAACCCTTTCCGTGCTAATTCGGACAGGAGACTGTACGCCGCGCGTGGTTTCTATCCGCTATTCGCCCGCAGCCTATTTCGTCAGCTGACCTGATCAAGCTCCGCATCACGCGAAAAAGTTCAACTTCGCCGTTTCCAGATTGTACATCGCTCCGGCGATCTTGATCATGCCTTTGGACTCAAGTTCTGCCAGTACAGGACTCTTCTTGCGAATGTCGGTCAACGTCAACTCAACGTTTTTTTGCGC
>DASXSW010000593.1:0-13827 GCA_036505755.1 Binatia bacterium
GGGACGCCAAGAGTGCAAAGAAACGCAGCTTGTCATTTCGACCGAAGGGAGAAATCTTTCTTAGATCCCTCGCCATCGCTCGGGATGACGGGCCGAGGCCCGTCACTTGGCGCCCTTTGCGCCTTTGCGCGATAAACTTTCATGAAGACTTAAAGAATACGACGCCAACGGAGGAACACTATGCGTTTGAAAGACAGAGTAGCGATCGTCACCGGCGGCGGCGTCGGCATCGGCAAAGCCTATGCTCATGGTTTGGCGAAAGAGGGGGCCAAGGTTGTCGTCGCCGATATTCAAGAAGCGGAAGCGCAGAAAGTTGCGGCCGACATCAAAGCGGCCGGCGGCGAAGCCATCGCCGTGGCCGTCGACGTCACCTCGCCGGAGAAAACTCAAGCGATGGCCGCGGCTACGTTGAAAGAATATGGCCGCATCGACATCCTTGTAAACAATGCCGGCCTTTACTCGGCCTTGAAAAAGAAAAACTTCATGGAGATCGACACCGACGAATGGGACCGCGTGATGGCGGTCAACGTAAAAGGCCTGTTCCTCTGCGTGAAAGCCGTCTACCCCGCCATGAAGCGACAGAAAAAAGGCAAGATCATCAACATCTCATCGGGGACGACACAAAGCGGCACGCCATTTTTCTTGCATTATGTCTCCTCCAAAGCGGGCGTATTAGGTTTCACCCGCGCGCTCGCGCGCGAAGTCGGCGGCGACAACATCTGCGTCAATTCGATCATGCCCGGCCTAACCATTTCCAGCCCAAACCAGGAAGGTGTCACGAGTCCGGAACAATTGGCCGACCGCAGAAAGCGCCGCGCCATCCAGCGCGACCAGTACCCCGCGGACTTGGTGGGCACCGTCATTTTTCTCGCTTCCGATGACAGCGACTTTATGACCGGCCAAGCCATCGGCGTCGACGGCGGCATGAACATGCATTAAAACTGTGACAGGAGGAAGATCACTCGAAGATCATGCTGGTGAAAGTCACAGCGGATCCGGTTTCCGGTGTAAACGCTTGACCGTATTTGAGATGTTTGCCTTCGACCCCGTCGAGGAGATGAATTAAGGAGTAGAGCGGCGAAAAACCGCAAATTCTTCTCCGATCCTGATCTTTGGCGATCTCGTTGAAAAATCCTGGTGCATCGAGGGCGAGCAGCCGGTCGACAAGGCTATGATCCTCGGTCTCAACCCATTTAAGAAAGTCATCCGTGATCGGCTCTCGGTCGCCGAACTGCTGCCCGACGTGAGCGAGATCGACACCGGCGACGAAACAGACTTGACGCGTTTCCTTTTCCGCCGCCTCGCGCAGGGCGAGCAAGAAAGTCCCCACGGCTGAAGTTTTTTCCGGGGGAGTCTGGTTCATCATCATGGAATGAAACGAAGACACCAAAATCGGCACGATTTTAAATGGTCTCTCCGGCTGGCCAGTTATCGCCGCCCTCTGCCGCGCGACGTATTTGAGAAATACGACTTGAAATTCTAGCGAGTGCTCGCCCCGGTGCAGATATTCGTCAACAAAATAATCTTCGGCACACTGCGCCTGCAAACGATTGACGAAGTCCGTGTCCGTTTCCACGACACCAAGCGGCGTTGCAAAATCTTTGAGCGTCAGAATATACGGCGCCTGCCCGCCACAATGCGATGTACCGAGGAGAATGTAGAGATCGGCGCCATCACTTTCCGCGAGAGGTTTGTAAGCCCAGGCGTAAGCCGGACCGCCGCGATGGAAATCGATATGCGGCGCGACAATGGCGCGGGGCGTCGAGCAATTTTTTTTAGGCGACGGTAGTCCGGGTCCGTTCGGCAAAGAAAAATAGCCGTCGAGTTGACTTGTCAATTGAGTCGGATCGGCATTGTAGACGCCGCCGATGTGCGCCGCCGTGCGCGTCGGCAGGCGGCGAAATTCAAGAATCACCGCGTCTCGATAAGTAACGAATCGCTCGCTCTGCAAATAATAGTGCTGGTCGAGCGTATCGACGAAATCCTTGAGTTCCTCGCCGAGAAGCAAGGTGCCGAACTGCTTGCAGTAGGCCTCTTGGATGTCAATCAGGGAATGCCGGCCATCGAAGTGAGACAGTATGAAATAACCTACCGGTGATATGCCCAAGGGAGTGGCGAGATTCAACGGATCCCTTAGGTAGATCAGGGTGTTGCCGTCTTGTTGAACCGGAAACGCTTCGATGGCGCGGAGTCGAGGTTTGTCGTCCATTATCGAAGGCGGGAGCGAGGTCGATTCAAGGTGAAAACTTTTTGTGAACGAGGTTCCGGCGGACTAAATGGCCCTCAAACGATGCCCAGTCGCTGTTTCGCTTCTTCGCTAATCATACTCGGGTTCCACGGCGGATCCCAGACGAGATCGACCGTAGCTTCAACGACGTCGTCAAGGGCCAATATCCGTTGCCTCGCGTCAGCCGCGATCATCGTTCCCATGCCGCACCCGGGCGCAGTGAGCGTCATCTTGACTGCGACTTTGTCGTCATCCACTTGCACATCATACACCAGACCCAAATCGACGATGTTTACCGGGATTTCGGGATCGTAGCATTCATGCAGAGCTTCATAGACTTGTTCTTTGGTTATCATTTGGCGACTCCTATTCGCGGTCTTAACGTCGGCCGCAAACCGCTTGCTAACTTGAAACGATTTTCAAATCTTGAACCTTTTTCGCCCGTTCCGACGCAATCGAAAGTTGGCCGGCTAATCTTGCGGCGATTTCTAAAAAACTCTTGCTGACTTCGGACTTTGGGTCTTGAATCAGAATCGGCACGCCTTTGTCGCCGCCTTCGCGCAGCGCTGGCGTGATCGGAATTTCGCCGAGATAGGGAATCTGGAACCGCTCCGCCGCGCGCCGCGCGCCGCCACGGGAAAAGATCTCATGGCTTTTGCCACAGCCGTCGCAAATAAAATAGCTCATGTTCTCGACGATACCGACAATGGGAATCATCACCTTGTCGAACATGGACTTGGCGCGTATTACGTCGGCAAGCGCCACGTGCTGAGGCGTGGCCACCAACAGCGCACCGCTGACTTTCAGCTGCTGCGAAAAGGTGATCTGCACATCGCCGGTGCCCGGCGGCATATCCACCACCAAGTAATCCAACTCGCCCCAATGAACGTCAGCCATGAGCTGGTGCAAGGCTTTACCTAACATCGGGCCGCGCCAAATCACCGCTTGGTCCGGGTCAAGAAAAAAGCCGATTGACATGACCGGCACGCCATGAGCCATGGTAGGTTCGATCTTGTAGCCACCGTCGACTTCAATCTTTCTCGGCTCGCCTTTGACGCCCATAATGATCGGCACCGAGGGCCCGTAAATATCCGCATCCAGCAAACCGGTCGCGGCGCCGTGCATCTTGAGGGCAACGGCTAAGTTGGCCGCTACTGTCGATTTACCTACGCCACCTTTGCCGGCCGCGACGAGCACGACGTTTTTCACTGTCGGTAACAGATCCGTCTGCCCCGCCCCAGCTTTACTGCCGCGCACTTGAGCCCCAAAGCTAATTGCCAGACCGTTCACCCCAGGGACTTGAGCCAGAGCTTGTTTGCAATCGTGTTCGATGGTTTCACGCAAAGGGCAAGCCGGCGTGGTCAATTCCACCGTGAACGTGACCTGACCGTGATCAACGGTCAAGTTTTTTACCATGCCAAGGCTCACGATGTCGCGATGGATCTCCGGATCCTGAACTCCGCGTAGTGCGTCGAGAATTCTTTCTTCGGTCAAATGTTCCACGGGATTCCTTCCTATGAAAAACTTTAGACTTATAAGGTCTACGATGTCAACAGCGCGTTAACGATCAGCGATTAACGGAGTCTAATTTTATTGAATTGGCGCACCGATCGACTGGCGGTTAGTTGAATTGTACCTTTTATCTTGATGGGGTGGAGTGCTTTTGCTAAAATCGAGCCGGTTTTGCATCTAAGCGCTCCAATTACTTCGGGAGGTACAATGAAACAGGCACCTATGGTCGTGGCAGTGTTTTTGGTTCTCACGTCAGGGGTCGGCTGTTCAGGCGGGAACCTGACGACGCGCGAGAAGGGCGCTGGCATTGGCGCGCTTGGCGGCGCCGCTGCGGGCGGAATCATCGGTGCTGCGGTGGGTCATCCGGGGGCCGGAGCCGCGATCGGCGGCGCGCTCGGTCTCGGCGCTGGCGCTCTTGTTGGCGACCAAATGCAGGGACAGGAAATTAGGCAAGCGGATCAGCAAAAACAGGCGGACGCCAACCAGGCCGAGATAGAGCGTCAACGAGGAGAAATTGAGCGGCTCCGTAAACAGGGCGAGTATTGAGTTCGTTTCGGACACAAAGGTAAGCCGCAATGTTCGAGCGGAATTAGATTCTCCAATTGGATCTTAGAATTTCCAATGAAAACTAGCGCACGGATTAACGCAAGTCTTCAAAGCTGGGAGGGCGTATCATGAAACATTTGAAACATTTCCGATTGGGCGCTTTCTTGCTCACCGCCCTAATCGCCGGTTCGGGATGTTCGGGCGGCGAATTAACCACGCGTGAGAAGGGCGCGGGAATCGGCGCACTCGGGGGTGCCGCCGCGGGAGGAATCATCGGCGCCGCCGTAGGTCATCCTGGCGCGGGAGCGGCGATTGGCGGCGCGTTGGGATTGGGCACCGGTGCGCTCGTCGGCGACCAATTACTAGGTCAGGAGAACAAGCAAAAAGAGCAGCAGAAGTCGCTCGACCAACAGCGAGCTGATATCGAAAAGAATCGCCAGCTCATTGAAGAACTGAAGAAGCGAAATATCGAAGCACGCGAGACCCCCCGCGGCGTAGCGGTCAATCTGCCGAGCGTCAACTTTGAATTCGACAGATCGGATCTAACCCCTGACGGCAGAGCGAAAGTTGATCAGATTGCCAATATCATCCGGCGCGATGCGCCAAACCGTCGTATCACTGTCGAAGGTCATGCAAGCCGAGAAAGCGCCGCTCAAGAGGCCTATAACCAGCGGCTGTCGGAAAGACGCGCCAGTACGGTGGCCGATGCGCTTGAGCGCAATGGTGTAAATAGCAGAAATGTGTCATCTCAAGGTCTTGGCACGCGCGCGCCGGTCGCTTCCAACGATACCGAAAGCGGACGGCAACAGAACCGCCGCGTCGAGGTAATCATCGAGAATTAGCGCGGGAGCCAAATCTTGGCTCAGTGCCCGCGAGCAAGCGCTGAATGTTGCCGCGGTGCCGTACGACGATCATGACGGCAAGAAAAGCGCTCATCGTGATGAATACCGCAGGATAAGACAAAGACCAGAGTATGATCGGCACAGCCAGCGCCGCGACAATCGAGCTGAGAGAAACGAGTCGGCTCGAAACAGCGACCGCGGCAAATACGGCCATCAAGACTAGAGTCGCCATTGGCGCTATGGCCAATAAAATCCCGAGCGCGGTGGCGACTCCCTTTCCGCCCCGAAACTTCAAAAACACCGGATACAGGTGACCCAAAAACGCGGCGATGGCGACCAACGCCAACGCGGTGTGACTCAATCCTAGCCTACCTGCGACGAAAACCGGGATAAATCCTTTGCCGACGTCCGCGATCAACGTCAGCAATCCCCGCTTTTTGCCCACTACGCGGGCGACGTTGGTCGCGCCGATGTTGCCGCTCCCGACCTTTCTAATATCGACTCCCGCCAGCGCCCCGACGATGTATCCGGTCGGAATGGACCCAAGCAGATAAGAAAATATCATGACGATGATTTCCATTGCGGCGCGTCGAGGAGCGACGAAATTTTTTAGAATCGTATTTTCGTTCTGCGCCTTCGATCGCGGCGCAAGTAATAATGGCCCCCACAAATCCATCCAATGAAAAAAAACGCCGCGGCAATGGCCGCGGCGATCATTAATTCTCTTTCGTGCCCTTCTAACATTTGAAGAACCGATGGGGACTTTTCAGGCAGATTGTTTTCTTCCGGAGGTTTGTCGACCGACGGAATTGATTTGGGCGGCGATGGAGGTTTTGATGACGGACCAGCCCCTTTAGGCTTACCAGCGGGTGGCGGTGGGATCTTGGCCGATGTTGAGTCGGCCTTCTTTGTCGGTTCTTTTGACTCCGTGGCGGGAGTTTTCGAAGAGCCGGAGCCAGAATCTGAAGTTTGAGCGACCGCTTCGTTGACGAAGGTCCAAAATTTTGTATCAACGGGCTCGTTTCGGCCGTCGATAGGGCCGCCGAAATACCGCTTCCCCGCCAACTCTTTGACGGCAACCCGATCTGCATCTTTAAACGTCGGTTTGAGCGGATGCTCAATACCGGGATTGGCATGCAAGGTGGTTTTTTCATTAGGTGGAACGAACGCGTTCTTCTGCACCGACTCCGGGTGCAAATTTACGATCAAAAGGAAAATCGAAAGCAGAAATATTGACGGGGCATACCGCGCCGCTCCCAACATCAACTCAACTTATCATAACGCTTTAAGAACTCTCAATGAATTTCCCCGGCGCCGGGGGGAGGGGGATCAAAAAAAAACCCCGCGCGGTAATATCCCGAGCGGGGCTTTCGATGACGGGAAACTAATTTGCTCTATGCCGGCTTTTTATAAAAATCCGGATTCATACGGCTGTAGGTTCCCGACTTGGCGAGTTCCTCTTCAAACATCTTGCGGATATTCGGGTCCTCATCGAAATACTCGATCTGATTGCCGCCCGCCTTAACGTCCTTGTCAACTTTGGTGATATCGCCAAAGCCCTCGCCGAGACTGTATTTGATCCCGCCCAAACGCGGCGGCAGATAACGCGCCCCTGTAGCACCCGTATTAAAGTGCTGGTGCCACATCATCGCCGGTGGAGTAAAAACGCTGCCGTCCTGCCAATCATAGCGTTTGGGCTGCTCTCCCTGTCTCCAGAACATCGAGAAGCCCTTGCCTTTGATTATGATGACGTTGAAGCCTGGACCATGGCGGTGGGCTTTCTTGTAAGTTCCCACCGGAAACTCAGAGATGTGCGCAGCCATCGAGCCGTTGGCCAGCTCCAACATTACGTTTTTTCCCCCTCCACCGCGCTCCTTCCAATCTTCCAGCGCGAAATTGCGCGCATCGGCGATAAAATTGGTGTCCCAAACGCGGCCGGGATAGGCTTTACCTTTACCGCTGAAATATTCCGGATCGCCATCGAAGCGGTCGGTGAAATCGCGCGGCGTGTTGAAAATGAAATCCGCGTTGTGAAACAAATTAAAGACGATCGGCATGCTATTGACGGAGAAAAATCGCGCGGGCTCGTCGCCGGAGCCGTTGAAATGCTGATACCAACAGTTGAGCGGCAACGCGAAAAGGCTGCCCTCGTGCCATTCAAAAGTTTGCTTTGCCGCTTTTTCGTTCCAGATGGTCGTCGCGCCCCGTCCCTTGAGAACAAAATGCAAATCTTCGTACAAATGTCTTATCGGGTTAAGTTTTTTTCCCGGCGCGATCTCGCTCACGTACGCGCCGGTGGCTCCTTCCGCCCCCTCCATGTTGATGAACGCGCCGTTGCCACCGATTCTATCCCAGGGTTTTAGGTCAACTGTTTTCAAGTCTTGGACGAAAAAAGTCTTGACGACAGGAATCCCTTCTCCAAGCTGCCACTTTTCGTAATACGGGACGTTGTCCATGACATTTTCAACTTGAGTTGCCGGCTTGGCCATTGATCTTCCTCCGAAAAAGCTATGCGGGATTCATATCTTATAACAATGGCGAAAGCAAGATAAGTCGGGCGGTTAGACACTGAAGCGCGCCGCGTCCGGGTCGTCAGCGACGCAGTATCAATTTTTCCCAGATCATTGACAACTAACCGGAAAGTCCACTAAATGGCACCTTAACGCAGCAAAGACGCCGGTCGCGAGAATAGCGCCGCTCGGAACTGTTTTTCACGCAAACCAAAAAAGGAGAGTTGTCTTGGCCACAACCGTCGAAGCACCTATGGTAGGTAAGATCTTGAAGATCGAAAAAAATGTTGGAGATCATGTCGACGAGGACGAAGTCATGATTGTCATGGAAGCAATGAAGATGGAGATTCCCATCGTTGCGCCGGTAACTGGAATGGTGAAAGAGGTAAAAGTCGCAGCAGGCCAAGCTGTCGAAGCGGAGCAAGTGCTCGCCGTCATCGAGTAAACCTCGAAGCCAAGCGCACGGCATTATTTTTTAAGGAGAACTAACCAATGGATAGCTGGACGTTCGGCTGGACGCTGGCGTTGATCGGCATGACCGGCACGATGCTGGTGCTGTGGTTCTTGAGCCTGCTCATCCTGCTGCTCAAAAAAATCTTTCCTTACCAACCCGAAGAATCGGCAGCCAAGAAAGGCTAACTTTACCTCATGGAATCTGCGCTCGTTTCCGGCCTGCAGGGCCTTTTCCTCGGAGTTTTGAGTCTCCGCCCGGAGCATGTGATCATGATTGTGATCGGCTCGGTGCTCCTCTATCTCGGCATCAAAAAAGGCTATGAGCCGCTACTCTTGGTGCCCATTGGTTTCGGTGCCATTCTGGTGAATATTCCCTTGGCGGAGATGATGGGCAAGGACGGCTTTTTGCGTTTCTTCTACGACACCGGAGTCCTTACCGAAGTGTTTCCCCTACTGATCTTTATCGGCATCGGCGCTATGACCGATTTTCAGCCCCTGTTGGAGAATCCGAAGATTATTTTATTGGGCGCGGCCGGGCAATTTGGCATCTTTCTTACGCTCCTGCTTGCTCTCGCGGTCGGCTTCGACAAGCTGGATGCCGTCGCGGTGGCGATTATCGGCGCCTGTGACGGGCCGACGGCCATTTATGTGAGCTCAAAGTTTGCTCCTCATATGCTCGGCGCAGTGTCGGTGGCGGCGTATTCGTACATGTCGTTGGTGCCGCTGATCCAGCCGCCCATCATGCGCGCTCTCACCACCCAAAAGGAAAGAACAATCGTCATGGGCGCTATCAGACAACCCGTATCGAGAACGACAAAGATTGTGTTCCCGATCGTCGTGACGATATTCGCTTCGATTCTCGCTCCCAAAGGCGCGCCGCTGATCGGCACAGTGATGCTCGGGAATTTGATGAGGGAAAGCGGCGTCGTCGATCGTTTAAAAAGTGCGTCTGAAAATGAGATCACCAACATGGTAACGCTGCTTCTGGGGCTTTGCATCGGGGCGACCATGGAAGCAGACAAGTTCTTGCGCGGCCAGACGTTGTTGGTCTTGGCGCTGGGTTTTATCGCGATCAGCCTCGACACTGTGGTCGGAGTCTTGTTCGGCAAACTCATGTGTCTTCTCACCGGCGGCAAAGTCAACCCGCTGATCGGCGCGGCTGGGATTTCTGCGTTTCCGATGTCCGCGCGCGTCGTCCAAGTGGAAGGGCAGAAATACAACAAGAAGAGCTACTTACTGATGCATGCGATGAGCGCTAACGCCGGCGGGCAGATCGGTTCCGTCATTGCCGCAGCCGTGATGCTGTCCGTACTGCAAGGCATGGGAATCGTCGGCGGATAAGCGAGCGAAGGTATGGCGCAGTCGAGAGTGGACCTGGAAAAGAAGCTTGCGGCGCTGGAAAACGTCGCTCGCGACGCCGATCCGAAAGTCGCGGCGAAGCAGCACGCTGAAGGCAAACTCACCGCTCGCGAGCGCATCGAACAACTGCTCGATGCCGGCAGCTTTGTCGAAGAGTTTATGCTCGCGGAAACCCAGTGCAGCGACTTCGGCATGGCGGAGAAACGGCTGCCGTCCGACGGCGTCGTCACGGGCTTTGGCAAAATCGACGGCAGGCCGGTCTACGTTTATTCGCAAGACCGCGCCGTTCTTGCCGGCAGCGTCGGCAGCGCTCACGCGGAGAAAATCGCCTACGTAATCCAAACAGCGCGCAAAGTCGGAGTTCCCGTGATCGGCTTGAACGATTCTGCCGGCGCGCGCATTCAAGAGGGCCTTTCAGTCACCTCGGCCATCGGCAAGATTTTTTTTGAAAACAGCATCGCGTCAGGCTGCATCCCACAGATCTCAGCGATCATGGGACCCTGTATCGGCGTCGGCTCTTATTCGCCCGCGCTCACCGACTTCATACTCCAGGTGCAGAACACGAGCCAAATGTTCATCACCGGACCGGCGGTCATCAAGGAAGTCCTCGGCGAGACGGTGACGATGGAGGAGCTGGGCGGCGCGAAAATTCACTCGGAAGTATCGGGTGTGACCGATTTGGTCGCAAAAAACGATGAAGAATGTCTCGCGATGATTCGACGATTGATCGGTTTCTTGCCGCCGAACTTCGAATGTCCGCCGCCGCGCAAAGAGCTCGTCGAAGATTTGGCGCGCCCCGTCGACTCGCTCGAAAAGATCGTGCCGGAAGACACCAAGCGCGCCTATAACATCCTTCAGGTCATCAAAGCGATCGTCGACGGCGGCGACTTTCTCGAGCTCAAAGCGAAATTCGCGCGCAATTTAGTGATCGGCTTCGGCCGCCTCGACGGTTATCCGGTTGGCTTCGTCGCCAATCAGCCGATGTTTCTCGCCGGCAGTCTAGACGTCGACGCGTCGGACAAAGCGGCGCGCTTCATCCGTTTTTGCGACGCGTTCAATATCCCGATTATCACGTTGATGGACGTCCCCGGTTTTTTCCCCGGCAAGCAGCAAGAAGAAAAAGGTATCATCCGCCACGGCGCGAAAATGCTTTACGCCTACGCTGAAGCGACCGTGCCCAAGATTACCATCGTCCTGAGAAAAGGTTACGGCGGCGCCAAGCAGGCGCTTTGCACCCGCGAAATGGGCGCCGATCAACTGCTCGTTTGGCCCGGAGTAGAGCTGGCGGTGATGGGTGGCGGCGGCGCGGTCAATGTTTTATACAGGCGCGAGATCGAGCAATCCGCCGATCCGGCCAAAACCCGCGCGGAAAAAATCGCCGAGTACCAGGAACGCTTTAATGGCCCGTTCGAAGCTCTCTCGAAGCAGTTTGCACAGGCGGCAATCCGGCCCCCCGAGACACGCAAGCGGCTGATACAGTCGCTGGAGGTTTTGCGCCACAAGAAAGAGACGCGACCGAGAAAAAAACACGGCGTTATGCCGGTGTAGCACAGGTCCGATTGTGGCCGTTCACCGGCAACGATAAAAAGAAAGTGCTCCCTTTCCCTACTTCGCTCTCGACCCGGATACTTCCGCCATGAGCTTCGATGATCATCTTACAGATGACCAGACCCAAACCGGTTCCTTTGTCACTTGAGTGCTTGACATTGCCGCCTTGGCGATACTTTTCAAAAATCTGGCCAATCTCATCGGCTGGTATGCCTTCGCCGTTGTCTCGGACCCGCACATAGACCGTGGTTGCGTCGGTCACCGCCGCTTCGACCTCGACCTGACCGCCTGCGCCTGTGAATTTTATCGCATTACTGATCAAATTATTTAGCACCTGATCCAAACGTCGAGGATCGGCATGAATTGGCGGAAGAGTCGGGTCCAAGGTTGCTTTAATCAAAATTTTCTTATGCTGGGCTAGAAGCCGAAAAGTTTCGATGTTTTTTTCAATCATGCCCGCGAGATTGACCACTTCCCTGTTCACATCGACATAGCCGGACTCCAGTTTGGAAACATCGAGAAAGTCGCTGACGAGATCGACTAGGCCGCGGCTGTTGGCCTGCAGCCTCAGAAGCCATTTTTTTTGTTCCTCAGTCACGTCGCCGAACATCCCTGCCATCATGACCTCAACCACTCCCATGATGTTCACGAGCGGAGAGCGTAAGTCATGAGCAATCATCGCTGAGAAATCAGCCTGCATCTTATTGGCCTTTTCGAGCTCGTGGGCTTGCCGCCGGGTTTCTTCATGGAGCTGCGCCCTTTGAACGGCGATCCCCACCTGATTGCCGATCGTCTCCAGTAGGTTCACCTCCTCATTTTTAAACTTGCGCGGCGATCGGCTCGCGAGCTGAATGATTCCCAGGACCTCGCCTTCCGACCGAACCGGAACTTCAATCAGCGATTCGGCCCCCTCCCTTTTCAGCGTCCGTAACCCTTTCGTGGCTTGGACAGCTTCTTCCACGCAAGGCTGATTAAAAACGCGATCCCCAAAACGTGACTTCTCGCTTTCCGTGGTCCGAGAAAGCGCGCGGTGTCTCAGAACGTTTTGCGGATCTCGATAGCCTCGTACGACTGCCACCTCAAGCGTTTCACCGCTTGCGTCGAGCAAACGAATATTGCCGAGATCGAAAGAGCCGCTGAGCATGGCCTGCCCTAGGATCTGCTCAAGAACCAACTTGAGATCTAAACATCCCAAAATATTCTCGCTGATTCTTCTTAGAACCAGCAGCTCTCGGTTACGCTCTTTCAAATTCTCCTCGGCCCTGTGCCGTTGGATCGCATAGCGCAAAGCGCGCGTCAGCAAGGCGCCATCCGTATGTCCTTTGATCAGATAATCTTGCGCTCCCTCCTCGCCGGCCTTGACCGCGACCTCCTCGCTATTGAGGCCCGACAGCACGACTATGGGCACGCTTGGACCGTCGCGCCGCATGCGCCCAAGGGTTTCCAGTCCGTAGGCGTCCGGCAAAGAAATGTCCAAGAGAACCGCATCGAACCCTCCCCTTGCCAATTTCTCCAAGGCGGTCGAAAGCAGCTCCGTCCGCTCGATTTCGACGGCGGTCTCGGACAATGCGTCTTGAATCAATAACGCGTCGTCTTGGTTATCTTCGACGAGCAGGACTCGCATCTACTTTGCCTCTTTACCTCGAGGTGAAAGGAACCGGGGCGAACAACGCTTAATAGAGGATTCTTCCATCGTCTTACGCGCCGGTGAGCTAGAATAATCACAGCAAGCTACAATTCGATCGGCAGAGTCACCGTAAAGGTGGAACCCTTGCCGAGCTCACTGCTCACGCTAAGCTCGCCACCGAGCGTTTCAGTAAATTTCTTCACAATAAAAAGGCCCAACCCGACGCCGCCAAAAGTCCTGGTCGCCGAGCTGTCCACTTGGTGGAATTTCTCGAAGATAAAGGGGAGTTCCTCTTCGGAAATGCCGATCCCTGTGTCCGCGACCTTGAACGCAACCTTCCCGCTATCGGTGAGGTAACCGACATAGATGGTGATGCTGCCCTGGTCCGTGAATTTGATCGCGTTATTGATGAGATTTTGTAGGATATGTTTGAGCTTCTCACCGTCGGTCGCCACGGAGGGAAGCTCAGAGGGGTAGTCCCATCGGAGAGTAAGGTCCTTATCTAAAGAGCCAGCGTAGGTCGATTTGATCTCGTCCAGTAGCTCGCCGAGTGCGACCTCTTCCTTCGCCACTTTAACCGCCTCAGCCTCGATCTTGGTCGCCTGCAGGATACCGCCTATCATTCCCAATAGATCCTTTGAGTGGCCGAGGATCTTTCCTAGGGCATTCTGCTGCTCCGCATTGATCTCCCCGAAAATTCCCCGCTTCGTCATCTCCGCATAACCGGCGATCACATTGAGCGGTGTTCTTAACTCGTGCGACATGACGCTGAGAAATTCATCCTTTCCCTTATTGGCCTTCTTCAGCTCAATTGCCTGGTCTCTGGTCTCCTCATAGAGCTGGGCTTTCTGGACCGCGACGCCCACCTGGTTGCCAATGGTCTCAAGGAGATTGACTTCCTCAGGCCTGAACTTACGCGGCGTCCGGCTCGCGAGCTGAAAAATCCCTAGTACCTCACCACCCGCGCGAACGGGCACCATGATAAATGATTCCACGCCCTCCATTTTTAACGTCCTATTACCACTGCCTTGTTGCACCTGTTCTGTGATGCAAGGCTCTTTAAAAAGGCGATCTCCGAAACTTGACTTCGCGCTTGCCGTCGTCCGGGAAAGCGCGCGGTGGCGCAAGGCGTTTTCCGGGTCTCGATAACCTCGACTGGTCGCCACTTCGAGCATTTCCCCGCTTGCGTCGAGCAAACGAATA
>DASXSW010000594.1:0-7767 GCA_036505755.1 Binatia bacterium
CTCTTGGTGGAGTCGCTGACTCCGGCCGGTGAACGCATTACCACCGGCGAGACTCCCATTGGCATCGCGTTCTTGAAGAACGTGGTTTTCTACGGCAAGAAGGGCATACCGCTGGATTACGTCAGGCTCGGCAAGTTCATGGGTGACAATCAGTCGGTGACGCTTGGAGCAAAGCCGCCGCACCCGAACGCCGGTAAAGTCTTTATCGATTTCTTTCTCGGCGAGGAATCCTTACGCATCATGGCCGGCATCGGCGAATTCGTTACACGCAAGGGAATCTACCCGCCGCTGCCGGATGCCGACAAGATCGAGCTAGTCGACATGGTCGACATGGACAAGAAAGCTTTCACGGAAAAAATGGCGGAGTATAAAAAGATCTTCTTGCAGAACTAGCATTCAAGCCGGTCAAACAGTTCGAATCGTTCAACGAATGCAATCTCGGTATTGCGCAAGATGGAGACTGGCGTGGTAGATGATCAGTGGGATGTCATTTTGATCGGAGCGGGGCAGAACAATTTTGCTCTCGGCACCTACCTTGGCATGGCCGGGTTGCAGACGGTAATCTGTGAGAGCCGTCTCGAGAATGGCGGGCGGCTGGCGAGCGAAGAAATCACTATTCCCGGTTACTGGCACAACACGCTTACTTACTTTCAGGACAACCGCGAGGTCTCGCCGGTGTGGAAGGAGCTCAACTGGGTGAACGGCCATCACGCGGAGTTTGTTTCGCCGGCGGTGGTCAGTTCGTTGTTGCTCGATGATGGACAATCGATTTCCCACCACCAGTCACTCGATAGCACGGTGGCGAGCATCGAAAAGCTTTCGCATAAGGATGCCGACGCCTGGCGCGCCACTAATGATCGGTTCCATAAAATAATCAGAGAAGTTCTAATTCCTTACTACTACACCCGGCCTCAGGACACGGGGACTGTCATGCAAAGACTCGAAGCCGAACCTGCAGGCAAAGATTTCCAACGGCTTTGGCAACTCACACCGCGACAGGTAGTCAACGAGCTGTTTGAAAACGACGCAGTAAAAACACTGGTCTTGTCGCAAATGGCGATCCCGCGCGGCGTCGGTCTCGATTATGCCGGTGGCGGCATCGAAGTTTTGAAGATGATCGCAGGCGACGAGAAACCTGAACTTGCGCGCGGCGGTTCCCATTCGATTGCCCAGGTGCTGCAGCGCGCCTACGTCCACCACGGCGGGCAAATTCGTGCTGTGCATCATGTCGACAAAATTCTCGTGGACGATGGCCGGGCCGTCGGTGTACGGCTGCGCGATGGCAGAGAGTGGAAAGCGCGGTTGGCTGTCGTGTCGAATGCTAATCCGTATTCGACCTTCGTTGAAATGATTGGCGACGACCATCTGCCGCGCACCTTTCTCGAACGCATCAAAGACATTCAGGTGGACGAGTTTTCCTATTTTCAAGTGCACCTCGCGCTCAAAGCAACGGTGCGATATGCGCTGCATGAAGCTAACGATCCAGCGGTCGGTCGGGCGATGAACGTGAATATGGGACCGACACATACGGCAAATATCGAGGCGATGTGGCAGGAGATTCGCGCCGGCGAATTTCCTGATCATATTTGCCTGCACGCCATATGTCCGACGGCTTTTGACCCTTCGCAAGCGCCGAAAGCCAAACACGCTGCGTCGGTGTATGTGCCAGTGCCCTACCAACTGAAGGGAAAGAGACCGGAGGACTGGGTAAAGCTAAAGAACAACTTCATGGATTCGGTGCTAAGAACTTGGCGCCGTTATGCAACCAATCTGACCGATGAAAACATCGAGATGAAAGTGGCTATGGATCCGTTCTATATTTCCGGCCGTTGGGCGAACATGCGACGCGGCTCTGTTTGGGTCGCGCGCAAGATCGCGACGCAGCTGGGCGAGCGGCGGCCGATCGAGCAAATCGCGGATTACCGCACGCCGATTCAAGGGCTATACCAAGTGGGAGTGGCGATGCATCCGGCAGATGTTGTGATCGCCGGTTCAGGCTACAACTGCTGGCAGGTTTTAAAAGAAGATTTGAACCTTTAGCGGATTCCGAAAAACGTTTGGAACGGTTTGAACCATTGGAACAATTGGAACCATACAATCGTTAAAACCGCCCGGTAGTTCAAATCGCTCAGGTCGTTTCATTCGAGACAACATGGCAAAAATATTAGAGTACGACGGCGTCGTGATCGGCGCCGGCCACAACGGCATGATCTGCGCAGGCTATCTGGCAAAGTGCGGCGAGAAGATCATGGTCGTCGAGAAAAACATGGAAGTGGGCGGCGGCTTGGACTCGCACGAGGATCGCAATTATCCCGGCTTCTGGCACAACATTCATTCGGTTTTTCATCGCGGCCTGGTGATGCTTCCCTGGTTTAAAGATTTGGAGTTGGAAAAGTTCGGCATTCATTACTATCGGCCCGATCCCGGCGTGGTCCACCATTTTTTCGACAAAACCTATCTCGGCTGGTTCGGCGATGTGAAGCGGACAGCGCAAACGATCGAGCATTTCTCCAGAAGAGACGCGGCATCCTTCATGGAAATCTGGACGCGCTGGCAGCCTGTGGTGAAAAATATCGTCTTCCCTGAAACTTACGCGGTGCCGCTGCCCATCGAAGAAAAGCGGCCGCTGTTGGAAAGAATTCCCGAGGGTCGTGAGTATCTGAAATATTTCGAGACCACACCGGAGGAATTTGTCCTCCAACACTTCGAGCATCCGCGCGTGCGCGCTTTCATCGCCTTTCTCGGCGTGATGCGCGGCTACGAGCTTGATGCGCCCAAGACGGGATATTTGATTCCGGCGATGATTGCCTGGGGGGTCAACCCGCAGCTCTGTCGCGGCACATCGCACGCGCTCGGCGACAATCTAGCCCACATGATGTCGCACAACCATATCGACTACATAGAAGCTAATGGCGTAGAGCGGATTCTTTTGGCGAACGGCCGAGCGACGGCTGTGGTGTTGGAAGATGGGACGGTGATTAGAGCGCGGAAGTTTATCGCGTCGAACGTCAATCCCGTGGAGACTTTCATTAAACTTGTGGGTCAGGAAAATCTTCAACCCAAGTTTGCCGATTTAGCCGCCAATTTTCGCTTTTCCAAGACGACACCGATTTTTGCCGTTAACCTGGCATTGAACGAACGGCCAAAATACATCACGGAAAAAAAATATCCCGAGGTGGCAGGTTCGTTCATGCACATCGTCGGCCTCGAAGAATATGACGAATTGCGTAACCTGTTCGAGGACTGCCGCGCGGGTCAACTACCACGCAAGCCCTTTATGAACGGTGCAACGCCGTCGTATCATGATCCCACGCAAGCGCCGCCAGGCAAGGCGACGGCGTTCATGTGGCAGCTTGCGACGTACAATCTTTGGGGCAATCCGCAGAACTGGGATAAAGCGCGCCAAGAATGGTTTGATAAACAGCTGGCAGTATGGCAGCGCTTTGCGCCCAATCTCGATGAGAACAATATTCTCTCGACCGATTCGACGACGCCGCTTGATATCGAGCGGCATGATAAGAATATGTACTGCGGCGACTGGATGGTGGGTGAGTATTCCGGCGATCAGGCGTTGGAGAATCGACCATTTCCCGGTTGGGGAAATTACCGGACACCGATCGATGGATTATTTATGTGCGGTTCGTCGTGCCATCCCGGCGGTAATATCACCGGCGCGCCGGGATACAACGCCGCGCGGGTGATCGCGGAGTCCTTGGCAATAAAGCCATGGTGGAATCCGTTGGACCTCAAGACGCACCTGGAGAGTTTGAAATGAGACAGTTGGAGTATTGGAGTGGTGGAGTAATGGAGTATTGGGGTTTAGACCCATCACTCCAACACTCCAGTACTCCACTACCCCAGGGAGCGGGGACGTGAGGCTAGAGGGGCGAGTTGCCATCGTTACTGGTGGGGCACGGCATATCGGCGCGGCGTATTGCCGAAAACTTGCTGCGGAGGGCGCGGCTGTCGTCATCGCCGATATTCTTGATGGGGAGACAGTCGCCGAAGAAATCCGCTCGCAAGACGGTCGAGCGCTCGCGCTCAAGATCGACGTCTCCAAGGAAGAAGACGCGAACCTGATGGCGGCAGAGGCGGTAAAGTCATTTGGCCGGATCGATATCCTGGTAAATAACGCGGCGATCTTCATTAACATCCAACGGCAGCCGTTTTACCAGATCACCGCCGAGGAATGGGATCGTGTTTCTGCTGTCAACATCAAAGGGCCGTTCTTGTGCGCCAAGGCGGTGTTCCCGCAGATGAAAGAACAGCGGAGCGGAAAAATCATAAACATCTCTTCATCTACCGCCTATTGGGGCACGCCGAATTTCTTGCATTACGTGGCTTCAAAAGCGGCGCTCATCGGCATGACCCGTTCGTTGGCTCGCGAGGTCGGCGAATACAGCATTTGTGTCAACGCAATTGCGCCGGGTTTGGTGGAACATGAAGGGCAAAACGCGCCGAAGGCGTTAACGGAATTGCAACTCAAGGCACGATCTATCAAGCGTCTCGAGAGGCCTGAAGATTTATTCGGCACAGTGGTCTTTCTTGCTTCACCGGACAGCGACTTCATGACCGGGCAGACCATCGTGGTCGATGGGGGAAGCGTGTTCCATTGAGGTTTGTTTGACGGGCTCAAGGTGAACTCCCTGAATGACCCTATACCGCTTGGTGTCTGACGAACGGGCGAGATTCCTCGTCGCCTTGCTCCTCGGAATGACAAACTGAGAAATTCGTTTCCAATTGGTCGGAGGCTCAAAAGTATGCGATTTTGTTTTTCGCGTTATCTCGTGATCGTCATCATTGCTTTCACGATTAATTTTTTGAAGCCGGTCGATAACGTTTTCAGCGCCGAGATAGTCAAGTTCGTCCTGCCCGGAAACTCGATGGGTTATTTGCCGCTTTTTGTCGCTGTGCATAGAGGATTTTTTAAAGATGAAGGCCTCGAAATCGAGCTGCCGCGTCTCGTTCCAGCGATGGCCCACAACGCGCTGATCGCCGGCGAGGCTCATTACCATGGGCTTGCCGATTCAGGCCTGCGGCTCGCGGCGCGAGGTTTGCCGTTGAAAGCGATCTTCTACGCTGCCGACCGGCCGATGTATTATCTGGTTGCGCAAAAGGATATCCGCGCCGTCGCCGAGCTGAAAGGCAAGAGAATCGGTGTCAGCCAATTCGGCGGCACGTCCGATCTCTCGGCGCGCTTCGCTCTCAAACACTACGGCGTTGAACCGGAAAGAGATGCGCTGCTGATTCAAATCGGCGCCGAGGGGACGCGCATGGCCGCTCTACGAGCCGGCTCTGTTGCTGCGATTATCGTTCCCGTGCCCGCCGTCGCCGTCCTCAAGCGCGAAGGATTCAACGAAGTCTCGTTTGTCGGCGACGTCGTTGAGTTCGCGAGCAATGGCTACACCACCACCGACCAACGCATCAAGGAGCACCCGCAGGAAGTCAAGAAAGTCGTGAGAGCGCTCTATAGAGGGCTTCGATACGCCAAGGAAAACCCCGAGGGAACCGTCGGTGTGATCCAAAAAGAGTGGAAGGTCGATCCTGAAATCGCCAATGATTCCTACCGCGCGATCGTCAAAGCGCTCAATGAAGACGGCATTATCACCGAAAAGCAACTAAGAGTTCACTTCGATATTATTCGCCGAAGCGAAAAGAATATCGGCGAAATCCCGATCGAAAAAGTCGTCGACTTTCGCTTGCTGAGAGAGGTGCGGCGGGAGTTAAGCGGGAAGTAGGTTGTGGCAGGTCGCTGGGCGCCTGGAATGAATTGCTAATCACGCAATCAAAAATACTATTGCGTCGACTATTCACGGGCAATCCATCCGGAAAGCCGGTATAATCTCCCATAAATGCAAATTATCCCACGGTTCAGTACTTATCCGTGCGGGCATTCATCGTTCACCGAATCTCTCAAAGTCCATGTCCGGAATCTTCATCAGTTACCGCCGTGAAGACAACGCGCCATATGCCGGGCGGTTGTATGATCGTCTCTGTGCGCATTTTGGAGCAGATCAGGTTTTCATGGACGTCGATGATATTCCGCCGGGGGCGGACTTCGCGGCGCACATCGACGCGAAAATCGGATCGTGTGATGCCATGGTCGTGGTCATTGGTAAAGATTGGCTTACGGCGCGAAACGCGGACGGGCAGCTACGCCTGAGCGATCCAAGCGATTTTGTCGGTCTGGAAGTGTCGCTAGCTCTACAACGAAGTGTTCTCGTCATTCCCGTGCTAGTCGGTGGCGCGCAAATACCCAAGCCGGAAGAACTGCGGGCCGATCTAAAGGCGCTTTCGAAGCGAAATGCGCTGACTTTGAACGATCATGATTTTCAACGCGACGTCGATCAGTTAATCGAAGCACTCGATAAAGCACCGCGTCTTCGAAAGCCAGCGTTAAAGCAAAACATCGACTCGAGAGCGGAGCTACGAAAAAAATTGCTGCGCCGGCTTGTATGGAAGGTTCCATTGATTTTTTTGCTAATGTCGCTGGCGGTATGGTGGCAAATGCGCCGCGAGAACGAGGCGCAATTGCCGACCGCCACGCAAACCGGCGCGTCGAAGGCGATGGCCTTTACGGGGTCGTGGAAGGGAGACGTCACCTATCCATGGCAAGTGAGTTATACGGAACAGTTCCTTTTCCAACCCGAAGGAGACAAGCTCTTCGGCACAGCGGCTTTTCTCGGAGTAAAGCGTGGCATCGAGGACGGCAAAATAGTCGGCGATATGATCTCTTTTAGCGTCGCATTCGAAGAGATTTATGGGTCCACCACGCGACCGCGGCGAAATCGTTATGAGGGGAAACTGAGCGGTGATACGATACAACTAAGAATTATGGACGATCAAGGTAATCCGCCGGTGGAGTTAGTATTAACAAGAAGTCACTCGACGACGCCTTGAAAAAAAGGACGCTCAACGACCATGCGTGACGAATCCACGAACAATCGTCACTATGGTCGTGGTCTAGAATGGCTTGACGCTCTGGGAACCAGCCGATATTCTCGGATCTTCATATCTAGCCGAGCCATGGACCAAGAAATTATCTCATCCCTTAAAAGACGCATCATTGGCGAGGGCTTGGATGCCATCATTGCTTTGTCCCCGGAAAATGTCACCTACGTCTCCGGTTTCGTTGTGCCATCGCAGTCGCTGATGCGTTGGCGGCATGCTGCGTGTGTTTTGACCGCGGACGGCCGCATCGCCATGGTGGCCATCGACATGGAGGCGACAACGGTCAAGGCGCATGCCGGCATCGACGACCTGCGCATCTATCGAGAATTCATCGACGATCCGATGGAGAAAATTGCCGACGTGTTGAAGGATTTGGACCTCGATCACGCTAGGGTAGGTATCGAGCTGGAGTTTCTGCCGGCGAGGGACTTTGCCACGCTGCACAAGATCCTGTCCGGCGTCCAATGGGTTGCTGCCGATGCGATATTTGACAAAGCCCGACAAATCAAAACGCCCAGTGAGCTGGCGCTGCTCCGCACATTGAGCAAACTCACCGACAAGGTGATCGGCGACACGTTGCGCTCCGCCAAGGTGGGGATGAGCGAGATGGAACTTGCGGGAAATCTTCTCACCTCACTCTTCGCCGGCGGCGCCGAGAGCTACAAGCTGATGATTATTGCTTCCGGCGAGCGCAGCCAGTTTCCCAACGTCGGGCCAACGCAACGCAAGCTCCAAAAAGGTGATCTTATTCGGATGGAAATATTCGGCCAGAAAAACGGCTATCTGACCGGAGTTTGCCGGACGGCGGTGGTCGGT
>DASXSW010000595.1:0-14303 GCA_036505755.1 Binatia bacterium
ACGGCATCGCCGTGACGCCTCGGCTCTTCGAGGTCTCCGTCATTTCTAGCATTTTTACGACCTTGCGGTCTTGATCGCTCAAGAATGTGAAATTGGCACCCAAACCGGTTCTGAATGCGTCGTTCACTTCGGGGGAATCCACACTCACGACCGCGAGTTTGCAATAATTGATCGCGAGCTCTTCTTGAAGTTCCACATAATGGCGCAACTGCACCTGGCACTTCCCTCACCAATAGCCACGGTAGAACGAAAGAATGAAGGGAAACTTGCCAACCAAATCTGAGAGCTTGCTTTGCTGGCCGTCTTGATCCGGCAATTCGATATCGGGAAAACGTCCTCCAATAACCATGTTCATCGTCGCACCTCTCCTTTCCAGGAAACCATATTGGCAATGAAACAAAAAATAGTTACGGGTAGCGCTTTGCCATTTCGGCAAAGAAACCTTCTTTTTCCAACTGCTGCAGCAAAGAAAGATCGACAAACTGCTCCGGTTTGGCCGTCTTGGCGTTCGCCAACTTTGCCGCCACTTCGTCGAGCAAAAACTGAATTCCCTTCAGTGTCGGATAAGGTTTTTTTGCTACGCCTTTCACGAAAGCTGTATAGGTTGCGTCGATCAGCTCCGGATCGGACGAGCGCAAGTACTTGGCGACGATTTTCTTGCTCTCGTCTCGGTTACGATAAATGAAATGGATCGCCTCGACGTAACCTTTCAAAGCGCTCAAAACCGTGTCCCGCTGGCTCTTGATAAACGACCGTGAGGTCGCTAACCCGTTGCCTTGAACCTCAACACTCAGGTTGGCCATATCGTAAACTTCGGCCAGCCCCTGCTTGCGCGCCCGCGGCACCTCCGGGGGAGTAACGACTGTGGCATCGATCCGGCCACCTTCGACTGCGCTGAGCCGGTCGCTGGTCGGCCCGGAAACAACCAGAGCCACATCTCGGTTCGGTTCTAAATTGAATCTCTTAAAGAAAATCAGCGAAGCGTTGTGCGATGCCGAGCCAAAGCCGCTCACGCCCAGCCGTTTTCCCTTGAGCTGTTCGACGGTGCTAATGCCCGGTCGGGCAACAACCGAATAGTGGTAAGCATTTTCTGACGAAGCGATGAGAACGACATCGTGCCCCTGCAGACCCGCTTGCACCACTGTTCCGATGTTGACGATCGGCGGATCGCCTGCTACCAGGGCCTGAGTCGCCATCTGCCCGCCACGAAAAAAAATGACTTCGGTATCGAGTCCGTGTTTTCTAAACAGCCCCGCATCTTTAGCGACCCAAATATGAATCTGATTATAGGCAATCGCCGGATAACCGATTTTTATCTTTCTCAGTTCTTGCGCGTTTGTGGTTGTCGCGCCAGTTAATATGATAAAAGCAAAAATGACGGCTTTGATCATTGCGGACTAGCCAAGCCGGTCTGGAATATTTTCGGAGCGATGATTTCCGGGATCAATTGGCTTTTGCGGTAGACTCAAGTTCGCCGGTGGCGCTTTCGATGCCTAACTTGATTTCCAGCGCCTTCACTCGCTGCTCTAGCGTTCTGACCTGCGCTTGAGATTGACTAAGCTGGCGTTCCACGATCGTTACCACTGAGGCCGTATCACCCCACCACGAATATCCGGCAAGGATTCCCACCAACAGTGAAGCGATACCTGCCACAATCCAGTAAAATCTATCACTTTGATGCGAACGTCTAACCCAGGGCATAACTTGACTTCTTGTATATGAATAGCGGTCATGGGTCAAATGTCGCCTTTCCGAGCCAATCGCGCGCTTCTAGCGCTTGTCCCGTGACTCCGGCAGAGGCATCCGACGCCAGATAGACGAAAACCGGGGTGTTTTCATCGGGTGTAGGTAAAACTAAGGAATCTTCCGCCGGATAAGCCTGTGCGCGCATTTGCGTCCGGGTTGCGGCCGGATTGACTGAATTCACTCTGATGCCTGCTTGGTTGACTTCATCAGCGAGCACCTGCGTGAGTCCTTCGAGACCAGCCTTTGAGACTGCGTAGGCGCCCCATCTCGCTTTACCCCGCCGGCCAACACCGGATGTCACGTTGATAATCGAACCGCTCTTCCCTTCTAACATGATCGGCAGAACTGCACGAGTTATCAAAAAAACTCCTGTCAGATTGATCTGCATCACTTCGTCCCATGCGGCTAAAGGATAATTCGCGATCGGTTCGCGGGGTCCGAGTATGCTGGCATTGTTCACCAACACATCGATCGCGCCGAAGCGTTGGACCGTCTTGCCGACGATGCTCTCGACATCATGCGCCCTGCTAACGTCACCTGCGACCCCATCGATGACTCCCCCGGCATGTCGAATCTCACGCAGCGCAACGCCGAGGTCATCGGCGTTCCGACCGCATGCGAAAACACTCGCACCGTTTTGTGCGTAAGCCGCGGCGATCGCCCGGCCGATGCCGCGACTAGCGCCCGTCACCAGCGCGACTTTGCCAAGCAGTATTTTTCCGCCGCTGCTTGCCATCATAATTCGCGTATACCATAGGCATAAGTTCCATGAAATCACTTCAACCCTATCAGGCGGCGAGAAGCGCGATTTTTAACCGCTCGGACCGCTCGAGCAGCGGCTTGATTTTCTCGGCGATGCGATCCGCAATCAAACGATAGCCGGCGCCATTCGGATGGATCGGATCGCTCCTTAGGGCTGAATCAGAAAGAATCCCTTTCAACACCTGCGGAATATATAGCGCCCCTAACCGCTTGGCCGTGTCCTCGAACATTGCACTATACTCATCGGTAAACAGCCCCAATTTAAGACCGGCAATGGCGACCATCGCTCCGCGCGCTTGTACACGCTGGATAATTTCCTCGATGTTCTTCCTGGTTTCCTGGACCGGCCGCTGACGCAAAAAATCGTTCCCGCCCAACAGCAAGATCACCAATCTCGGGTTCTTGCTCAACACCGCATCGGAGAGCCGCTCCAATGCGTCGCCCGTGGTATCGCCGCGCCGTCCCGCGTTGACGACCGGCGATGCCAATAGCCGCGACAAAACGGTCGGATAATCTTCGCCTTCCGCCGCGCCGACGCCTTCGGTCAGGCTGTCACCGAAACAGATGATCGTCTCTCCAGCGGAGTCGATGTTACGGATCTTGTCGAAGTTCTCTCCACCGCAGGCAGAAATCAGCGTTACGGTTATGAGAAGATAAAATGCGAAAATTTGACTAGGCAAATTCACCGAGCGTCCCGTCCTCCACCTTTCACGATGGAATATCCGAGTCTTCTTTGTGACGAACAAATCCGAAGAGATTGACAGGATTCTTATAACAGGACCCAAACTTTCTGAAACTGCCAACAAAAGACGCTACCCCTTTGGTTCTCCCAGCTCCTAACTGGCGACTAATTACGAAGACGACTATAATTTATCTTGTAAGTCGCAAGTTAGTCGCGGAAAATGGCTTTTATGACTACAACCGTAGTCAACAGAAAGGACGCCTGGAGGACATATGGCCAACGTATATGATTCCCTGAAAGGAACTTTACAGCGGAGCATGGCCAATTCAATGGCCGTTGCTCGGGTAAAAGGTAATGATGCTTCGAGTCTAGACAATGAAATGGAGCAGCTCGAGAAGATTGTAGCGGATAGACTCGCTAGATTGCGGGCCGCTGTTAAAGAGGGTGAAGCCGTGGTCGCAGGCGAAAACCAGCATGCCGAGCAGGTCATCGAGAGCCTCAGGACCGAGATCGCTGCCCAGGAAGCCCAGCTTAACGCCGCCCGTGGCAAAGAGCTTGCGAGCCAAAAGATGGAACAAACTCTTAATGTCAAGATCCGCGATTTGCAAAATGACGTGAAGAAGAAAGAGGAAGCTCTGGAAAGCCGAGGTAAAGAGGCAAGCGACCTCACCTCCAAAATAGATGTTCTAGGGAAACAAATAACCCAATTGGAGTTGGCCATTCAGCAGGCCAAAGCAGAAACGGCTAGCGAAGCTAAGCGTGCCCAGCAGCTCGCTGAGAGTTCCAATGCAAAGATCGCGACGCTGGAAGCCCAGCTTAGAGATAGAGAGGCGATCGTTCGCGCCAAGGATTCGACCCTCAAGGGTTTGGAACAAAGGCTTAATGCGAAAATCCAAGCCTTGGAAAGTCTGGTGAATAGTAAAGAGAAGCTTCTGGCAGACCAGGATAGGCAGATAAAAGATCTCAATTCCCAGTTGGGAGCATTAGCGAATGGGATAAAGGGGATGTCTTCCTTTTTCAAGCAGGCAGAGGCTTTGACGGCCGTTGAAGCGCAAGATGTCGGCATGCTTGTCCCAGGCCAGGAATTGAAGAGAGAAAAAGAAAAACCGGCTAACTCTCAATTTAAAAGCTCCGCAGTTACGCCCAACGCAGCGGATGCCGCTCGAGAGGCGGTATCACCGGGCTTTTTTGACAGCGTGACCAAGGAACTTGCCGAGATCAACGGGCCCCTGGCGTCCATGATTATTCGTGATCACGTGAAGGCCCTCGGCGAATCAATAGAGAAATTTCCCAAGAAGCGAGTTACAGAGCTCGTTAGGATTCTTAGCCAAGAGATAACGGACGAAAACGCGAAAATCGGTTTTTGCAAGCGCATAGCCGAGAAGTTATAGTCATTTGAGTAAGCCGCGTTGTATCGTGTCCACTGCAATTAGTAGAGTTCGGCAAGTCTGACAACGCTACACGCTACCGTTCACTTGTCGAAGTTTCTCTCCCACCGCAGGCACCGACAAGAAGCGTGAGAAAAACCCATCCGACCGCATGTGCTTGAGTTTTGCGAGTCATTCTTCGCGCACGATAACGCAATCTTTGGGGTGAGCTGCTGCACAAATCGATTGGCCCGGCTCAAATCGTTGGGACGGTGGTGCGATGACGCGCAGCACTGCCCGGGAAGCGAGTTCGACCGTATAATCCACCGCATCGCCGAAGTAGATGGAGCGGCGAATGATGCCCGAGAAGAGATTGTAGCCTTGGTCGGTCAGGTCCTGTACGGCGCCTTGCTCGGCAATTAGCTTGACATTATGCGGCCGCAAACATACCGCTACTTCGCTCGACGGCGCGATACCACCGGCGTCGGCCAAGCGAATCTTGACACCATCGGATAGCAGCAACTGGCCGTCACCATCAAAGTGACCTCTGAGAATGTTCGCCTTGCCAACGAACTCCGCGACGAAGCGCGTTTTCGGCCGATCGAATATCTCGGCCGGCCGTCCGACCTGGACCAGACGGCCGCGATCGAGCACGGCGATGCGATCCGAGGTCGCCATCGCTTCGGCTTGATCGTGCGTCACATAGACAGTGGTAATTTTGAATTCCTCGTGCAAGCGGCGGATCTCGAAGCGCATCTCTTCGCGCAGATTTGCGTCTAAATTGCTCAGCGGCTCGTCCATCAAAAGAATCTGCGGCTCCACGACTAACGCGCGCGCCAACGCCACCCGCTGCTGCTGACCACCTGACAGCTCGGCCGAATAGCGGTCTTTCAACTCCGACAAATGCACGACGCCGAGCAGCTTGGTAACTTTCGCTTCGATTTGCGGTTTCGTAAGTTTCTTGAATTTGAGGCCGTAGGCAACGTTCTGCGCCACTGTCATGTGCGGCCAGACCGCGTAGCTTTGAAAGATCATCGACATGTTGCGCCGCTCCGGCCCTACCAGATGCGCCGCGGACGAAATGACCTTGCCGCCGACCCGAATTTCCCCCGCGTCCGGCTGCAGGAAGCCGGCGAGCAAACGCAGCGTCGTGGTTTTGCCGCAGCCGGAGGGACCGAGGAGCGATACGAATTCCCCGTCACCGATTTCCAAGTCGAGATCATTGACGGCGGCAGCTTCGGCGAACTTTTTCGAGAGTCCTCGTATCGATACTATGGCCATATATTATTCACGAGTCCCCATCACGTCCCGCCCGGCGATCCACTGGACCGTAGATATGACCGCGAAGCAAACCACCAACAAGAGAATTCCCAAAACGGCAATGACTCCCACTTGCCCTTCTTCTTTGAGATCGAAAATGACCACGGAGACAACTTTCGACCTCGGCGAAAATAATAGAATCGAGGCGCTGAGCTCCCGAATGACGCTGATGAAGATGAAACACCAGGCGGCGATCAGGCCTGAGCGTGCCAGCGGTGCGGTTACATCTTTGAGGGAGATGAGCCGGTTCGCACCGATAATCCGGCTCGCATCTTCGAGTTCCGGGTGGATACTCTTGAAAGTGGACTCTGCCTGAGAAAATCCAATCGGCATTTCCTTGGTTAAATAAGCCACGAAAAGAATCCAGATAGTGCCGTAGAGCACTAGTGGCGGCCGCGTGTAGGCGATAAACAGACCCACAGCCAGGACGATGCCAGGGATAACCAAAGGCGCCAAAGCAAAAAAACTCAGATAACGCGCGCCGCGAAACAGATTCCGATTGGTAATGTACGCGATCAGAGTCGCTAAAACCGTGCCGATCGTCGCCGTCAGTAACCCCAATTTGAAAGTATTGTAGATCGCCAGCTGGGTATCGCCGTACTCAAAGAAAGCGAATGAAAAATTGTTCAGCGTAAAATTGTCCCACGTCAGAGGAAGGGCCCAGGCTTTGGAGAGCGCCGCCTTCAAGAGGATCCAGTAGGGCAAGAAGACCGAAAGCGAAAGAATGCTGAGCACGATGAGTAACACTGGAACCCGACCCCAGCCGAGCCGGATCAATCGTTTCTGTCCACCTTTGCCGCCGACTGTGCTGTAGCCTTTGCGCCCGAGAATTTTTTTCTGCACGGCGATAAGCGCCATCGTCGCCAAGAGCAGCGGCACGGAAAAAGCGGCCGCCATATCCAGGCGCGGCGGATATTGAAACAGCGCCCAGATCTGCGTTGTGATCGTGTGCAGTCCTGCAGGCAGGCCGAGAATCGCCGGGGCACCGAAGAGCGACAGCGATTGCAGAAAAGCCAGGATAAATCCGCCGATCAGCGCCGGCATCGCTAGAGGCAATGTGATCGTCCAGGCCGTCCGCCATTTGCTCGCGCCCAAAATCTCCGCGGCATCTTCGAGATCCGACGATATCAGCTCGCAGACGTTGGCGATCATAGAAAACACGTAGGGAAAGCTGTAGAGCGCCATCACGAAAATCAACCCCGACATCGTGAAGATATTGAAGAGCGCTTCTTCCGATCCCGTCACGGCGCGGTAAAGCTTGTTCAGTGAACCGGCGTTGGGTCCGGCAAGCAGCGTCCAGGCAAACGCGCCCAGGAACGGCGGCGTCACGAATGATGCCATGACCAGCGCGCGGATCGGTTTTTTCCAGGGCAGGTCCGTCCGCGCCACCACCCAGGCCAGCAGAGCGCCGATGATCACCGAGATTACTCCGACCCACGTGGAAATAATCAGAGTATTCCAGATCGCCTTGAGAAATTGCTCGTTGGTAAAGACTTCAAGATAACGGTTGAGCGTGATGCCGTTGCCATCCCATAGGCTGGCCCGAAAAATCGCGCCTAATGGAAACAACATCAAGAACACAAGTAAAAGCGCTGCCCCGAGCCACACGGGAAAGGTCGGATCCTTGAGTCGCAGCGCGGACCAGCTCGTGTGTGTGACTCGATCGAGCGTGCCGGTTTGGGTCGCCATGAATGCGATGACTAGCGGTTAGCTTAACATCCCTTGAATCAAGCCGAGCCCAAGCCAGAGCCGTCATACCGGCGAAAGCCGGAATCCAGCGTTCCTTTCATTTTAACCTCACAACCCCATTAGCCTGGATGCGGCGTGCGCCGGCATGACGAATCGTCAATGCGCTTCGCCCGCGTTTGTAATCGTCCCGAGAAAGACATCATGCGCCGAAAAATTCGGTGAAGCGTTTTTTAATCTCGGCGTTGCGTTTTTCCAGCTCATCTGCGTCGGCAGGGAGAAGTTTCAGATCCTTGAGCTTGGGTTTGTCCGCCGGATAGGTAACGTCAGGATGACCGGTATAAAGACCTTCCTTATCCGCCAACAACTGCTGCGACTCTTTGGAAAAAATAAACTCGATAAAGAGTTTCGCCGCATTGGCATGGGGTGCGTCTTTGGCAATAGCCACCGGCGATACTATGAGCGGAATCCCCTCTTTCGGATAGACGATCTTGATCGGATTGCCCTGCTTTAGGGTCTTGTAATAGAAATACTCGGCGCCGTTTACGCCCACTGGCCGCTCTCCCGATGCCACGACGCCGGCCGGATCATTGGCCGACTGAACGATATGCAATTTGTTTTTCGCTAGATCACGAAAGTAGTCCCAGCCATAGACATTCACCAGCGCCAGCACGTGAGTCATGATGATGCCGCTGTAGCCTGGATGTGCCGTGACCAGCTTGCCATTCCATTTAGAATTCAAAAGGTCCTTCCAGGTTTTGGGCGCGTCTTTTTCTGAAACAATTTTTGGGTTGTGCGCGATGACCGAAAGCGTCGCCCGCATGCCATAATAAAATCCCGCCTTGTCCTTAAAGCCTTCAGGGAAGGCAGCTACGCCTTGGGGCGTGAATTTCAGCAGCATCCCTTTATCTTTCAAAAGCTCGAAGTTGCCGGCATCCGAGGTATGCACGATATCGGCATTCTTTATTCCCGCAGACGCTTCCTGCATGAATCTTTGCAGCACGCGTTGGGAGCCGTTGCGGTGCACTTCGACCTCGATGCCTTTGAACTTATTTTGAAAATAGTGCGCGATCGCGGTGGAAGACGGCAACGCCAAGGACGTATGCCAAACAACCTTCCCTTCTTTTCGCGCCGCCTGAATCAACGCAGCATCTTGTGCCAGCGCCAACGACACCGCGAAGAAAGCTGCAGCGAACATGGCGCAGGAAATACCGATCTTTTTCATGATTGCCTCCTGATCGTTCGATTAGGCGCCCGGCCAAATCTTTCACGTTCCCCAATTGAAGCTCTCTCGCATTCAAGTCATCGGTTCAAAGCGCTTCGTCAAACCCTGTATCTCGCTGTTGTGTCAGTCCCGCGAAAGCGGGAATCCGGTCTTTCCACCTTTTCACCTGCAGCACTGCCAACCTGGATGCCCGCGTCCGCGGGCATGACGGACTGCTTTTGCATGATGGCGAACCCGGCGAATGAAATACATACTCGAACGGCGCGCTATTGAGGAATCAGTTTTTCGCTTAACATAGCTATCGCCGGCATCTGCTCCAGCTGATTCACCATGCGGACTATTTCGTCGACGGTACTCGCCGGCAGCGCCAGCTTTGCGTTGCCGCGAAATTTCTCTTCGATCTCTTCCGGCGGCAACGGGTCCTCAAAACCGCCACGTGGGTGAGGCTGGTTTTCCTCGAACACCGTTCCGTCGTTCATTCGAACTTTGACATGTCCGGAGAAGTGGCGCGGATAATCGATCGTCGGATCAAGCTCGTAACGAACCTTGGCGGCTAATGCTAGAAGCTTGGGGTCACGAATCGCCGCTTCGGAAAATTCTTCAAGCCCTGCTCTGCCGCGAATGAGCATGACGGCAATGCCGTAGGGTAAACTAAATTTGGCGCCGTAAGAACTGATAGGTTTTTGCTTGTCCGCAAGCGGCTCCCAAAGCCGGGGCACCGGCCCTTCGGCCGAGCGGCATACGACTTCGGTGATCTGTTCCGGCTCCGGGGAATGCTTTTGCTTGATCTTGAACGCGCAGTCCATATAAGGATGGGAAATCGAGCCGCAGGGATATGACTTGAAAGTCAGGCGCGGAATTTCCCATGCTTTGCCGAGCTCTAAAATCTTGTCGTAGCGATAGCCGTTCTTGCCGCCGAAGGCGCTGAAGAAGCCATGCGTGCCCTCGAAAACTTGGGCCGGTCCACGGAAACCCTCTTTCGCCAACATCGTCGCGATGACGCCGCCGTGCGCCGACCAGCCCGGATGCATCCTCTTAGTCCAAGTGCCATCGGTAAGATATTCGATGATTCCCGAGCTCTGGCTGCCGCACAAGCCCAAAGCATCCACCCATTGTTCGAGATTTAGACCATAAAGCTTACCGGCCGCGGCGGCCGCGCCAAAAGTCGAGCAAATCGCCGTCGGATGAAAGCCGCGGGCGTGAAATTTTCCCGGCGCCACCAAGCCGACCTTACACAGGACTTCCGTGCCGACGATGGCCGCTTCGAGCACTGCGGCGCCGCTGGCGCCGACTTCCTCGCCGACCGCAAGCGCCGTGATCCCAGAGCAGCAACCGGTATGAACGATCGCTTCCTCCAGCGTATCGTCGTAATCCAGGCCATGCGCCAACGTGCCGTTGGCGATGACGGCATTCGCCGCCGCCACGCGGTTCGACGTACCGATGAGGGTACTTTTGGCATCTCCGCCGAGTCTCCGCGCAACGTTAATCACCATCGCTCCGAAATCCATCGTCGACGAAGCCAGCGCGATACCGAGCGTATCGAGAAAAACCAGCTTGGCCTTCTCGATAACCGCTCGCGGCACGTCGGCGAGTTTAAGCGCGTTGGCGAATCGGCCTATGCTTTGCGAGTACGGCTCCACTTTTGCTCCCGTGTTTTCTGATCTTGGTTTTTTTAACGCTCTTACCACGCGCACCGGTCAAAGCGCGGAACAGCGGGCTTAAGCTTTCAAGTTGGTCGATGCCGGCGACGAGCTGAATCACCTTCTCCGCATGGTTGTTCGGCAGCGCCAAACGAGCGCATTCACGAAACTTGTCAGATAGCTCAGCCCAGCTCATCGGCTTTTCCGGATGGCCGCGCGCGACGTCGTAGCGTCCTTCAATAACCCGGCCGGTCTTGAGCGTGATGCGAACTCGCGACCGCACTTGATCGTAGCCTAGCCGTTCCAGTTCATCGTCGACATAAAGTGTCACTCGTTTCATCATTTCGACGACACTTTTGTCACGCACCTTGCGGTCTTGAAACTGGGCGATGCCGGCTTTGCGCTCGAGCACGGCGATCGCCATGCAGAAGGGTATGCTGAACTTCCCTTCCAGTGCGGTCTTCGGCATCGGATAGATCAGCGCATTGGGGACATTCGAGTTCGTACCGACGTCGATGTGATCGATATCCTGGGCGGTAAGGTCGTGCTGCTTGACCAAGTCCAAAATCAAATCCTGCGCCGGATGAGAAAGCGAGCCCGAAGGATACGGCTTGATGGAAATTCCGGGTTCTTTCATGAAATAAGGCCGGCCCAACCGTCCCGAGATCTTATTTTCATCATAGCCGCCCGCCATGGCGTTAAAAAAACCACGCCGCGCTTCCAAAATATTAGTCGCAGCAGTGAAGCCCGCCTCGGCCAACAGCGCGGCGGTCACGCCGTTCTCCGCGGCGCGTCCCGCGTGAAGCGGCTTCGTCATTGTGCCGAAATTTTCGCGTAAGCCCGAAGCCATGCTGGCGCCGATGCCGAGTGTACGAATTAGCGGCTCTTCCTTGAGGCGAAGCAGTTTGCCGACCGCCATGGCCGCGCCCAAGCCACCCATGGTCGCGGTCGAGTGAAAACCGGATTGATAGTGATGCGGATTGATGGCATCGGCGATGCGGCATTCAATTTCGACGCCTAGGATGTAGGCGAGGAGGAATTCTTGACCGCCAACTCTTTTTTTCTCGCCGACGGCTAATACGGCTGCAAGCACAGGGGTCGTCGGGTGCGTCAGCAAACCGTAGACTCCCTCTCTGGAAGTCGACAGCTGCGTGTCATCATAATCCATCGCGTGGGCGGCCACACCGTTCGCTAAAGCCGCCTTCGCTAGCGGCGCTGACAGAGAGGTTCCGAGAATGGCGGACTCCTCCCTGCCGTTCATCTGCCGGATCTGCGCCTGGACGATGCGCGAGCACTCATCCGTCGAACCGGCCAGCGCGACACCCAATCCGTCGAGAATGAAACTCCGCGCCAGTTGGATCACGTCCGGCGGAATATCACGATACCTGGTCTTCGCAACGAAGCTTGCGACTTCTTGTGTAAGTCCCATTTTAACCGGTCCGTCTTCGACAAACGTTTGACAGAAAATCTCCTCCCGTAATACCCTCGCGCAACATTGCACCGGCGAACGGTCAAGTTCAAGAGGAGTCCATAGCATGGAATGGCTGACTGGCAAGTTGGGTGATCGATGGCACAGCGGCAGGGATCGGGATCAGAGAATCTTTCTTTCCGGCAACAGATAATTTGAGTTGCTTTGTTCCCCATCTCTTCGAGTGAACAAGTCTGCGTGCGCGCAGCGGATCCCTGCCTCGGGTAGTGGTTCAGTTCGGCCAAGATCCTCACTGCGTTCGGGATGACAATTAGCCTAGAATGTCATTCCGAGCGGAGCGAGGAATCTTTCTCGATTTAAGATCGATCATAGCTTGTAAGTGAACCATTACTCAGCCTTGACATGCCTGGAAGCGTAAGTTAGCTTAAGCGCCAACTGGACACCTTATCCAGAGTGGTGGAGGGACAGGCCCTTCGAAGCCACAGCAACCGGTTCCGATACAAGGAACGCTGGTGCTAAATCCCGCCCCTGCATCGAGGGGGGAAAGATAAGGTGAGGTGAAGCAAACCTCTTCTTATCTTTGAGAAGAGGTTTTTTTTGGCGAATACGATGAGTACGCGACTCTCAACTGATCAGATCGAACGCTATAGTCGCCAAATCATGGTCCCGGACCTCGGCGGCAAAGCGCAGATCCGCCTGCGCGAGGCGCGCGTGCTGGTCATCGGCGCCGGCGGACTTGGCTCTCCCGCGGCGTTTTATTTGGCTGCCGCAGGCATCGGTACCCTCGGCATCGTCGATCCGGACAATGTGGAGTTATCGAACCTCCAGCGTCAAATACTGCACTCGACCTCGGATATCGGTCGGAAAAAAGTAGAATCGGCAAGAAAGAAATTGAACGAGCTCAATCCTGATGTCGAGGTAACCACCTATCCAACGCGCTTCGAAAACGATAACGCCGCTGAAATCGCCGCCGGTTACAACTTTATCGTCGACGGCAGCGACAATTTCTCGACCAAGTTTTTGGTGAACGACGTCGCAATTCAATTGAACATCGCGTTTTCGCATGCCGGTATCGTTCGTTTGCAAGGACAAACGATGACCGTGCTGCCGCGGAAAACCGCGTGTTATCGATGCGTGTTCCAAGCGCCACCACCCCCAGAAGAGATCCTGAGCTGCCAACAAGCCGGCATTCTCGGCGCCGTGGCCGGCACGCTTGGCACGATCCAAGCGACTGAAGCCGTTAAATATCTGGCCGGATTCGACGACGGATTACTCACTGATCGCTTGTTAACTTATGACGCCAAGACGATGAATTTTCATAGCGTGGAGATTCAGCGAAATCCCCAATGTGTGGCTTGCGGCGAGACGAAAACTAAAACACCGGTGCTGTCGGAAAATTACTGATGTGACGACGAAGGAAGGAAACACCATGAGCTTTGTCAAAGGATTGCAATGTCGTGAATGCGGCCAGGACTATCCTAAGAAGCCGCTCCACGTCTGCGAGACCTGCTTCGGTCCGCTGGAGATACAGTACGATTACGACGGAATCAAAAGAGCAATAAGTCGGGAAAAGATCGCTTCGCGGGAGCGCAACCTTTGGCGTTATCGCGAGCTACTGCCGATCGACGGTGAGCCGAGCGTCGGTTTGTATTCCGGCTTTACCCCATTGGTGCGCGCCCACCGGCTCGGCGCCGCCTTAGGCGTCAAAGAACTTTATCTCAAGGATGACTCGGTCAACCATCCGACCTTTTCATACAAAGACCGCGTAGTGTCGGTCGCAATCTCAAAAGCAATCGAATTTGGCTTCGATACCGTGTCTTGTGCGTCGACGGGGAACTTGGCGAATTCCGTGGCAGCCCATGCAGCGAAGGCCGGGCTCAGCTGCTACGTTTTCATTCCCGACGGCCTCGAGCAGGGCAAAATCATCGGCTCGGCCATTTATGGTCCAAAAACGGTGGCTATCAAAGGCAACTATGATGACGTCAATCGGTTGTGCACTGAAATCGGCGATAAATATGGCTGGGCCTTCGTCAACGTTAACCTGCGCCCCTATTACTCCGAGGGCGCCAAAACCCATGGCTTCGAAGTCGCCGAGCAACTCGGCTGGAAGCTGCCGCAGCATATTATCGTCGCATCGGCGGGCGGCACGATCTTGCCCAAGCTCGCCAAGGGTTTCAAAGAGTTGATCAAAGTGGGTCTGGTCGAAGATACCGGCTGTAAAATTTATTCAGCGCAAGCGGCTGGCTGCGCGCCGATTATTAACGCGTTGCACAAGGGCACCGACCTGATCAGTCCGGTCAAGCCCAATACCATCGCCAGCTCGATCGCCATCGGCAATCCGGCGGATGGCTACTACGTCATCCAAGCGGTCCGCGAGTCGGGCGGTTGGGGCGAAAGCGTCACGGACGAGGAAATTCTCGGCGGCATCAAGTTGCTCGCTCAGACC
>DASXSW010000596.1:0-9462 GCA_036505755.1 Binatia bacterium
CCGGCGGGAGCTCGAAAAGAATCCTGTCCCTCTGACCGGGTCGGACCGCGCTATGTGGCGAGCTGGCGGTGCGAGACGATCGTTGGTCGGAAGCCGTTGCGGTTGGCGGTTTGGCTTTCATAGAGAGGGTCAAAAGCGAGATTGAGTAAAAGCCATGCATCGCGACGTAATACAGGGAACCACCACACCCCAAGATTTCCAAATGGCTAGCATAACGATTCAGTTGAACAAGAGTGGCTACGTTGACACGGCAGAGTAAAAGTGGCGAAGTTAACGTGTAAGGAAGGTGCCGCAATGAGATTTGGAACAATTACACAACTGGGGATTTGTTTCCTGGTTTTGTTCGCGGCTGGGTGCACAACCTATTACCGAGTCAGCGATCAGGCGACGGGAAGAGTCTATTACACGACCGACTATGACCGCACTGATAGCGGCGCCGTCATTTTTGAAGACGCAAAGACCGGCCACAAGATAACGTTGCAGTCGTCAGACATCAACGAAGTGTCGAGAACGGATTTCGAGGCCGGGCGGAGAAATTGAAACATCCTCCTGCTGCCCCAGGGTATGCGCTTGAGGTCGCTCGCCGCCAGCCAGACCCCGCGTGGCGCTGGCTTATCGGGAACAGCAAACAGGACCCCACGCGAGCAAAAACGTGATGATTTTTTCTTTGTACATGGACGAGCCTCCTTGTTGTATTTCGAAGTGCTCGCCTTTGTTGTCGGCTCTAATTCTGAGTGCCCAGTATCCGATCCAGATTGAATGCGGCGCTAATCAATGCAAGATGTGTGAAGGCCTGCGGAAAATTGCCCAGCGCCTCGCCTTGCGGCCCTGTCTGCTCTGAGTAGAGTCCGAGATGATTGGCATAACCCAGCATACGTTCGAATAGTAGCCTGGCTTGATCGAGCTTTTCCGGGATTCTCTGGCCCGCGCGCGTCAGCGCCTCCACGAGCCAGAAGGAGCACATGTTGAAGGTGCCCTCCTCGCCCGGAAGTCCGTCAATCCGCGGTTGCGGTGGGTAGCGGTACACGAGGCTATCGCTCACGAGACCGCCCCGGCGTGGATTCTCAAGGATAGCAGCAATCGTGCTGAGCATCCGCGGATCGTTCGGAGCCATAAAAAAAACCAAGGGCATGATCAGAAGCGAGGCATCCAGATCCTCGCTCCCGTAGAACTGGGTAAAGGAGCGCTGCTTCTCGTTCCAGCCGCGGGTCATCACTTCCTCGTAGATGCGATCCCGCTCGCGGAGCCATTTCGCGCGATCTGCCGGCAACGCGCGTTTGTCCGCCAGCCGAATAGCGCGATCCAACGCAACCCAATTCATGACTTTCGAGTAAACGAAATGCTCTTGTCGATTGCGCATCTCCCAAATGCCTGCGTCAGGACGCGAGCCGTTCTCGCAGAGCCACTCCATCCGAGCGCGGAGCTTTACCCACATATCGTATGGGATAGGGCTCACGTACTTGTTGTACAGATAAAGCGAGTCCATTAATTCGCCATAAACATCGAGTTGGAACTGCGAAGCGGCAGCATTACCGATGCGCACGGGGCCGGAGCCCCGGTATCCTTCCCAGTGTTCCAAAGTCTGCTCGGGAATCAGGCTGTCGCCCTGGATCGTGAAGAGTACTGGAAACGGCGCTTTCGGGTCGAAGTGCTTGGATGGGTAATTCTCAATCCAATTCATGAACCCCGCAGCTTCGTCTCTAAAGCCGATGCGGAGAAACGCGTAAACCGTGAAGGCCGCGTCCCGTAACCAGGTGTAACGGTAGTCCCAGTTCCGAGTGCCGCCAATCACTTCAGGCAAAGCGGTCGTGGGAGCGGCAATGATCGCCCCCGTAGGATCGAAGGTAAGAAGCTTCAACGCCAATGCCGATCTCTGCACCTGCTCCCGCCAGCGTCCGTGGTAAGTGCAGCCAGAGAGCCAGTTGTGCCAGAATTTCACTGTGTTCTGAAACAGTTCTTCGGCTTCCCTTTCGGAGGGCGGGCAAGGAATACTGCCTTCGGTGCTCTGGGCCATCAGAATGAAGACCTGCGACTTCCCCTCCTCCAGCGTGAACTCGGCGGCCACTCCCTGTCCGTCCTGCTTTAGTGGAACAGCGCCACTAAGGGCGATGGTCAAGCTGCCTGATTTGAAGATCACGCCGTTGGCTGCCGGCAGCGTCTCGTGACCCTTACGCGCATAGTCAAAGGCGGGGCGGCAAATGACCGAAATGCGCACTGCACCCCTCACGCAGCGAATACGGCGATAGAGATGGTGATACCAGGGTGAATCGGCAGCAAGCCCTACGGGCATGAAATCTTCCAGCTCAGCGATTCCATCTGGAAGCAAGAATCGCGTCACCAGGATGTTCGTGGAAGGCCAATAAAACTGTTTGTGCCGCACCTGATCCCCGACGGGACAAATCTGGAACCGGCCTCCTTTGTTGTCATCGAGGATTGCCCCGAAGATGCTGGGCGAGTCGAAGTAGGGGTAGCAATACCAATCGATCGAACCGTTCATGCCCACCAGGGCAACGGTGCGCATGTTGCCTATGATTCCGTAGTTTTCGATAGGCTGATAAGACATCGGTGTACCTCTTCGGATTCCTTCCTGGTTTCCATGGCAATTTACTTTTCCCTGAGCTTACGAATGCGTCTAGAGCGTTTTTCGATCGTTGTGGTTATTTCAAAACGGACTCATCTCCGGTAATCGCTGCGGCTGACGAAGCAGCCGCATGTCCTCAGTTTGCTCACGTTGATGCTCCTTGTTCAATGCCGTATCGATGTCCTTATTCCAGCATTACCAAATAGCCACCGTCTTAACTACTATTCAGATCAGCCGGACTTTGTTTGTCGATCAAGTAGAAGTTGAGCGACCTTAACATGAAGGTCTCGATTATACCTTGGCGCCTCTTTTGGGATGTCTTCGCCGATTATTACGAAGTTCCCTAAAAGAGCGAGCCCTTGTCACATACACTTCACAATTCGTTAAATGAAATGAAATTCTAAATCTGTACGATTCCCCAAAAGAGACAAATGTACCTACGCAAAGATCAACTCAACTTGTCGGTCAGATTGATAGTCGATCGCGAGGTCGCCGGCGGCGGATTTCTCAATCGCATTTCCCGGCGAGAGAATCGAGGAGGTTGATATGTTAGACGCAGTTGATTTACTCAACCAATCTGCGAGCAAAACTTTACTTCGGTTGATGCTGTATCGGAGCATGAATTCCAAGCGGCCTGCACCACCGCCAAGTTCGATGCGGGATTCCATTGACTCGCCCACTGCTTCTGCAGGTATTACAGATCCAGCCGCGGCAACGTCGTCTGCGCCAGCAAATACCGCCGACGCGGAGAACGCTAGCGCTTCATAATCGCCATTGCACGTTAGATCGCACGCGTGATGCTTTCGTTTTGATGTTTTCGCAGTATTCGCGCGCGGCCGTTGCGACCGCATCAGTCAAGGCAGCGTTAGGCCAGGAGCGCGCCGAGGTAGCCGTCGTTGACAACGAAAGATTTCAGCGTGTTGACGGTCGCGGTCGGGAGCACTGTATCCATCACGCGATAGTCGCTGCGCCACTGCTCCGGGTCATGCAGAACGGAGGAATGGATTACGGACAGGAATTTTGATGGCGAGTTCGGGCTTTGACGCCGGACGGTTTTTCTGCATGGTGCTCCAGTCGTTGCAAATATCTCGGGCAGATTCCCCTAGTCTAAGGTAAGTTTGCTCCTCGCGTTGAAATACCTCAATGGCCATTTGGTTTTCTGTGTGTATGAATGCGTACAGCGCTTCAGCAAACATATCTTTCGGTATAGACAACTCTTTCCTGAGCTCATCAGCTCGAATGGCAAAAGTAGGAGCTTCGCAAGAACGCCTGTAAGCCATGCACACTTTATTGAAAATCTTGCGTTGCACAAGCGTCGCTTCGGGTGATTTCTTTTTCTCCGCCATATTCCGATCCCCGTGCTGGAATGCGTGCGAGTCGCTAAGTGTTCTTGTCCTGAGTCTAGCAAAGAACACGCGCTCGCTGAAATGAAATTACGTTAAATTATTGTGAAGGCTTAGAAGAAAAGTTTCCGGCTTGTTTATGGCTCCCGCGCACGATCACGCTATACAGAACTTCGGGGGCCAAGAGCCGTGCTCGCCTCGCCATAAATTCCCTCTAACAGGAGTGTCGAGAGAATCGTCAATCAAGGGGGCGCCCGGAAAAAATTGAAGGCATATTCCTTGTTTTCCGGGTACCACAGATTGCCGAGATGCCCGCCGTATGGATAGAGGGTCATTCGGTCACTCAAGGCATCTTTGAGCGCGCCGATGGATTTCCTCTCGGCCAAGAAATCATCTGCATTGTGCAAAATATGCACTTTGGGGTTGTCGCGCAGTTGCTCAGCAATACTTGCCAAGGAACCGCGTTGGATGAAGGTGTCCAGATCGGCCTGCGGGTCGCCAATTTGTTTTTGCCACCGGGGCACGCCGATCATCTGGTTGTAATTCGTGAACGTGAAATCCTTGGCTTCCTCCAACTGTTTTCTCATGTCGCCCTTCGGCGCCGTCAGGAGCTTCTGGTTTTCAATGACTTGGGTTACATAGACAAGCTCCGCAAGTTCGCTGTGTAAATTCTCGGCGATCAGGTATTGCAGCTCTTCCCTCTTGAAGCCGGCGAGTTTCTTGGCCAGCCGATCGAATACCGCGGGATTGTCGCGCCGTTCATTGGAGAAAGTATCGACGACGGCAAGCGCTTGAGAGACGATTTCCTGAGATTTCTCCCGGCCGAATTTTCTTTTCAACGCGCTCCATTCATCGATCTTCTTGACGGCGTAGGCGAGGTCGACCGGCGGGTTGACTAGAAGATACTTATCGATGCCAATCTTTCTCTCATCCCGATCGATCAAGCTGAGGTAGGCGCCTTCGAGCGCGCCTAGGCTCACCCCCAGGAAGTTGATCGACGTGGTCCTGACGTTATGCCGATCTCGCAAAGCCGTCAGGGTTCTTTGCATGACTTCATACAAATCGCGCGCGTCTTCTGGCGCGTAACCCGGTGCGCCGCTGCGGCTGGCCGACAACGCAAAATTCCAGCTCATCGGCGAAGGTAAAATGACCACATGGAAACCTTCTCGATAGAACAGGCTCGCCAAATACGGCGCAACCCCGAAATAGGGGTTCGATCCTAGTCCGGCGAGAATGAAGAGCAGCGGCGCTGGGCGGCTTTGGCGATAAAGGGCAAGACTCACATGACCGCGTCCTTCAAGAGTAGGCAACCGATTTCTGCCGGGAAGCCCGGGCACATGGACAATGATCGAATCAGCGCGCGGCGTGGCACCGTCGTCGTTCAAAATGGCGGTGGTCGCGGTCGCCAAGTAGGGATCGTGATAGGGATACGAATAGTCCCCCGCCTCGAGCGAACGAGTCAAAAGACTCAACGCAGTCAGTACCGTCAGAACAAAATGAAACCGCATCGGAAGAGCCTCCTGTGGATTTCCTCTATGGGAAACTCATGTGTCAGGTCAATCACTTCACCCACCTCACGCGACAGGCGGACAAAGCAGCCGGAGCGGCGACTCTGGTCGCCGCTCCGCGAAAAGATTGCCGCTTTTAGCCTAGCCTAATCGTAGTAGTAGCGGTCGCGCTGACGCCTGTTATAGCTATAGACGTCGTAGATCGCGCCCGCCGTCCCGCCGACGCCGGCGCCGATGGCTGCGCTCCTGCCAACGTTGGAATGGGTCGCCGCCCCGATGCCTGCGCCCGCCGCACCGCCAAGGGTAGCGCCGGTCAACGTTCCGCAGCTCGCGGCGCCCAATCCCAGCAACGACAAACCGAAAAGCGTGGGCATAATACGTTTTTTCAAAATCCTAATCATGGAGCACCTCCTCTATAACTTAATTAGCCGCAAGTTCCGTTCCAGGAAAAAAACCTAGTTTTTTCAAGCCAATTCGCGAAAGTAACGACAGCCTTTCAGGATAAATCCTCCAGCGAAAATTTTTTATCGGCACCCGATTCTGCAAGTTTTTGCGCTGAAAAGTCGAACCGAATTCCACCACTGAGACCCACAGCCCACAAAGGTTGTTTAAAATAATTCTGGCGAGAACGGAAAGTCCTTGGAAACTTCTAAGTGAACATTTTGAAGTTTTGAGAAAAACACGGAAAGAAAAACACAGATAGCACCGGGCCGGATTACAAGTGGGGCGCGCATGCCATCTTTGTGTAAAGTGAATTCGCGCGCAGGTGGGATTGCGCCGCCACCAGCCGATCCAAGCATCACCTCTTGTGCTTAGTTTCGGGCGGCATTACGATGCGACCGTCAAACGTATCAACCCCCTGCCCAGCGAGTTGACAAATCTGATGCTGGGTATCGTCGACGAGCGGCAGAGGAGTTTGCATGAAACGCAGCGAAATTCAGCGCATCGTGTTCGTCGGCACAATATTGTTTGCTTTGGCCGCCGGACCCAGAGACCTTCCATCTCAAACCCTGGAGAAGATGCGTCTCGGCTACAGCGGCACCGGGATCAATAATTACGTGCTGGAAATGGGCCGGCGCCAGGGAATCTTTCGCAAGAACGGACTCGACCTCGAAATCGTCTACGTCAACAGTGGCTCATTGTTGAGTCAGGCGCTGATAGCCGGCACCTTCGACCTGTCCATGTCCCAGGGTTCCGAGGCGATGATCGCGAAGTTACGCGGCGCCGACGTGCGCATTGCGGCGGTTATCGCCAACCGCTTCAACCATGTTTACCTGACGGCGCCGTCGATTACTTCGTTCAAACAGTTGAAAGGCAAAAAAGTTGCGGTCAGTCGTTTCGGCTCCGGGTCGCATTTCCAGACCAATCTAGCGCTCAAAGACGGCGGCTTGGATCCGGAAAAAGATGTCACGATTTTGCAAATCGGCAACTCCGGCGCGCGCATTACGGCGATTTTAAGCGGCGTTGTCGATGGCACAATTATGGCGGCCGACTTCGTGCCCAAAGCCAAACGGGAAGGATTCAACGTGCTCGCCGATCTGGCCGACACGAAAATCGAATATCCATTTCTCTCCCTCAATATGCTCGGTAGTTACATCGATAAAAACTTGAAGCTCGTCAAGGCGCTGATTAAGAGCATGTCCGAATCGATTCGCGCGCTCCAGACCGATTCGGCAAACGCCAAAGCGGCCATCCGTCTGGCGTTGAAAACCGACGATCCCGAGACCATCGATTATGCGCTCATGCGCAGCATCCGAGTGCTCGATCGCCGTCCGTTTCCCACTCCCGCCGGCATCAAAACCGTCCTCGATGAAATCGGCAGCGAAGTGAAAGGAAAAACCTTCAAGTTCGAAGATTTCGTCGATCTGCGGGCGCTCAGAGAATTGGAAAAGGAAGGCGCGTTCAAGCAATAGTCCTATTGCCCCTGTCTCGGGAGTTCACGTCATAAGCTGTAAGCGCACCGAACGTCGCCCCGCTGTTTGCAGGCAGTCAGTTCGCTTACGGCATATGGCCTATGGCAAATGAGTTCCATCTATACGCTATAAGCTATCAGCCGTATGCCAATTAGGACAGCCGTGCCCGCACCAACACCAGCGGTGCGTCCCCTTCGGCACCCTTTCCTTGGCTGTTCAACAGCGCAGTCAGGTCCGGTTTGATTTCCTGTATCCTCTTCCAGGTTCGTTCGTCCATGATGATATAGGCGTTTCCGGTAGCAGTCTTGTCCGCGACTATTTGCGCCGATTGATCGAGTTTGTCGATCACGCCGCCACGATAAAAAACCACGGGGTCGCTGTTGAATCGGCCGAAAAGATAAAGTTTGGCGTTCGGACTGAGGCGTTGATTTACTTCGATCATGAAATCTCGATAGCTTTTCTCTTGAGCAATGACCGGCATAACCACCGACCACCCGGCAATGCCGTTAAGAATTGCCAGAAAAATCAACTGGTGCGCCACCGCACGCAGTTGGCCGAGCCACAGCGAGCGCGCCACGCTTAGCCACAACCCTGCTGCGAGGAGCGATAGCACAGTGAAAGACCAGCCGAAGTTTTCCAGTTGATTTCTCACGGCGACGAGGTTGGCCCGGTCCTTGGCTTTGAGCAGACTTTCGATCGGCGCGAAAAACCAGGTCTGGTCGTGGCTCCATAGCGCGCCCAAGGTAATGACCAAAAATAGTGCGCCCGTAAGCGCGGCAATAATACCGATGCTCCGGTAAATCGCGAGCCTCCCCTTGCCCACGCTCGTGGCTTGATAAAACCACGCGGCCAATAACAGTGACAGCGCGGGAAAGAGCGGCAGTAAATAGACGGGCCGCTTGCCCACTGAAATCGAAAAGAAGACAAACATGACCAAAAACCAGAGCTTCAGAAAAAGCCTATCGTCGTCCGGCCGGATGGGTGCCTTAAAAACATCCCAGAGCACAAGCGGAAGAAAGAGGCTCCACGGCAGGCTCTGCGAAAATAAATAAGGAATATAGTAATAGATCGGATGACTGTGTCCGGAGCCACCGACGAACCGGCCGAGGTTTTCCTGCAGGATCTGCCGGTTAAAGAAACCCTCGCCGCCACGATTAACCGCGATGACGTACCATCCGATCGCTAAAACAAATGCCAAGATGACGCCAGGGTGAAAGCAGAATTTTTTGAACCAATCCCACTTTCGCTGCATGATTAAAAACGACCCTGCAACCAACGCCGGTAGCACCAGGCCCAAGGGTCCCTTGGCCAAAGTTCCCACACCAACCAATGCATAGAAAACGTAAAACCAAATCGGGTTCGTGAGGAAACCACGATAGAGCGAATAGAAGAGAACCAGATTCAACGTGACGAAGAAGCAAAGCGTCATGTCCACGCGCGCGCTCAACGCTTGGTCTTGATAAATCATCATCGTCGCCAAGATCGCTGCGCCAAGCAGCGCGGTCTTTGCGTCGAATATTTTTCGCCCCAGCCAGTAGACCAGCAACACGCCGAGAGTGGCGTAGAGCGCCGAGGGAAAGCGAATCGTCGCCTCGTTGAGCGAACCGGTAACCCGGGCAACCGATGCAGCTGACCAATGAAATAATGGCGGCTTGGATGGAATGTCAGTCGCCCGCTTGAGCGGCACCAACCACTCACCCCGTTGCACAATATCTTGCACCGCCAAAGCCTCTCTCGGCTCACCCTTGTCGAAGAATGGAACCGAGCCAAGAAATGGGAAATACAGCACACCGCAGAGAGCGATAAGCAAAATCACATGAAAGATTGCTGAACGACTGAATTCAAGTATCGGCTTGCGCATTGGTGAATCCATTCAACTATCCTACGGAGAGTTCCCGATGCAGTCCGAATTCCGGGCTGCCGGTTTCCCGGAGCACGTTAACACAAGAAATCTCATGGATGTCCGATGAAACAAGAACTCGAGTCTGGACTCCAGTGAGATTCCCGCCATCGAGCGGCGACCGAAAATACGTGTTTCGGTCGGCACAGGTTATCAGCTTGCTGTCGATCCGCGTCCCTAAACGCTCAACCATCACTACGACATCGTCTTACTACCT
>DASXSW010000597.1:0-5786 GCA_036505755.1 Binatia bacterium
GAAGCGCGAAAGCCCGTCATTATCGAGCGCAACGGAACTAAGGTCGCTTTCGTCTGCCGCGCCTCGGTGTGCGATCCGATCACAGCGGCAGCCACAGAAGACAGGGGCGGTATTGCGTACTATCCCGTCCAAACTTTCTACGAGCCGCGGCTTCGGGTTCACCATGTGCCAGGCTCTCCACCGATCATCCATACTGTTCCTGATCGCGGCGCGCACCGTGCGGCTCTGGAAGAAGATATTCGCAAAGCGCGAAAAGACGCGGACGTCGTGATTGTGTCCTGGCACTGGGGCGTGTCACCCACTACGGGGGGAACCGGCGACCTTACGGAATACCAGACAGAGATGGGCCACTTCGCCATCGACGCCGGCGCAGACATGGTGGCCGGCCATCATTCTCACGTTCTCCAGGCCATCGAAGTTTACAAGGGCAAGCCCATACTCTACTCGCTGGGAAATTTTGTTCACGACCTTCATTATCAAAAGCGCCCCAATCATATCCTCTTGGCCATGCTGGTGCGCTGCCATATCCAAGATGGCAAACTCCAGCGTCTCGCCTTCGTCCCTGGACTCTACAAGGGGAACGGCCCACCTGAGTTCTTTCAACCGTCCCAGGCTCCGGAGATCGTCAAGGAGATACAGAAAATCTCCGCGCGCTTTCCCACAAAGTTCGAGGTGAGCAAGGACGACGTGGCCGTGACTCTGGGAGAAGCGAGCTAACAAGATCGGAACCAGCGGCAGTTCAAAAGTTCAAAGTTCAAGGAAAGATGCCGTGCTCGTGGAGCGTGCGTGTCCGTGAAACGTGAACGTGAAATTCGCACGAGCACGAACACGTCACACGAACACGGATTCAAGCGTAGCGGTTGAACCGCCGTTTACGGCGAAGCTGTTCGATTGACATCATAGCTTGTCCCCGCATAATGTTTGCGTTGAAAGGAGCAATCCGTCCACAGCTCTACGACAGCGGAGCCGATGATGGGTAATGTTTTTGACGACGGAGATCCTATGTTAACGGCAAATGTAAAAACGGACGTGATCGACGCGGACGCGCATGTCGTAGAGAACGAGCGCGTATGGGATTATCTCGAGGCCGGCGAAGAAAAATATCGCCCTAAGTTAGTGGCCGAGCCGGACAATCCCGAGCGCCCGCATTGGATTCTCGACGGCGAGGATCTCGGCCCCAAGTTTCCCTCGCCCAATGAGAAGCAATCTGAAGAGCATGTCAAAAGATTCGGACGGGAAGTGGGAACTCCGGTGCAAGCCCGGGAGCTTAGCGATGTGACCCAACGGCTGCGACACATGGACGCCTTGGGGATCGATGTGCAGGTGCTCTACAACTCGCTCTGGCTCCGGCCGCTCACGCGCCGCCCGGAAGCGGAGATCGCGCTTTGTTGGAGCTGGAACCGCTGGCTGGCGGATGTCTGGAAACTCGGCGAGAACCGCTTGCGCTGGACCTGTGTCGTCCCGGCGTTGACCCCGAGCGAAGCCGCGCCGCAAATTCGCTTCGCCAAGGAACACGGCGCCGTCGGCGTCTGTGTGCGCCCCTTCGAAAGGGGTAAGCTGATGACGGACCCATTTTATTATCCGATCTATGACGAGGCGCTGCGACTCGACATTCCGGTGACCGTACACATCGCCAACGGCAACCCCGATCTGTTCAAATTGTTGAACAACGAAGCCGGCGGCGGTTTCTCGACATTTCGAGTGCCGACAGTCACCGCATGCTACGCGCTGATCATGAGCGAGATACCGCGGGTCTTCGCGAAGCTGCGCTGGGGTTTCATCGAGACATCGAGCCAGTGGGTGCCATGGGTCGTTCATGAAGCCGTGCGGCGCTCCTTGGGAGGCGAACACCCGGTCTCGATAAACTGCTTCCGCGACTACGGGATTTATGTTTCAACCCAGACCGATGACGACTTTTCTTATGTGATCTCTTACGCGGGCGAGGAAAATCTCGTTATCGGTACCGACTACGGCCATGGCGATACCTCGAGCGAGCTCAACGCGATTTCCCGGTTCAAAGCGATGGAGAGTCTCAATCCGCAGGTCAAACGGAAAATTCTTTCCGACAATCCCAGACGATTCTACGGGATTTGAAGCATCATAGTTTGCCCAAAAGACTAGGGTAAGTGCTTGAGTCAAAATTTGACCCTAGCCTAGACGGCTTTGTCGCCTCCCTGCAGTAGGCGGTGGATGACGAGAGGTTGATGATCTTGCTGCTCTTTTGTCCCATCAGCTGCGAGAAGACGCCGTTAGCGCAGACCGTCACTTACGAAAGTCTTCCGCTCTTAATTCGATGGGTTTGCCATGAGGCGTTCTGTGCATCGCGCGCTCCCAGGCGCGGTAATGCTGCGTAAGCGATTGTGCCGACGTCACACCTCTTTCTGCGACCATGCGTTCGAGTGTTGCAAGCCAGTGGTGGTAGTAGGTTTCTCCGGTGTCGGGATCGCCGGCGGCCTGGGCTTTCTTGATTTCCTCGCCAAGCATCGCGGCCCACTCGCTCCAGGCGAACAGACCTCTCTCGTACAGCGCCAGCGCCATGGCAAACGCATGGGCTTCCCACGGGGCGCGAAAGACCGGGCCGTTCGCGTCGCGCGGAATGCCGGGAAGCGCTTCCGCGGCGCGCTGGGCGGTTTGCGGATCAATGGATGATGATTCAGACATGTTCGAGATAAGGCTCAAACGCTTCGATGGAAACCTTCAACTTTGGCTCCGCGCCCGCGCCCCAAAGCTCTTGGGCATCGAAGCGCACGGTATAAAGCCACTGAGGGTCCTCGCCTTTGCCGGCAACCACGGAGTCGGGAAAAACGTGAGCGCCATGCAAGCGCTCGACCACCCCCACGTGTCCGCGCGCATAGCGTGGTAAGCGCGTGTGCGTCGTTGGGTGAATGTTTTTCGCGCGCACGCGGTCGCCCACTTTGAACCGTGCCGGCGCGGGCGCCGGTCGCCCATAGGAGCCGCGCCGCGTGACATGTTCAACATCGGCCAGAGTAAACCGGCCGCGAGTCAGGCTTTTACCGGGGCGCAGGGCGCGCCCGGACGCGACCTCGTCGGCATCGATGAGGCCGCGCTCAGTGAGCAGGCGCACGTTGCGCAGAAACCATTTCTCGTAGTAGGAGCTGGTCAAATAGACAGTCGGCGAAAGTAATTCGACGAAATAGCGGCTCGTATCGATGCCCCACGCACGCAAGAAGCCTATCGCACGGCTCATCGCCAGCACGCGCCCCTCCCATCGATGATGAAAAACCGGCTCGTTCGGCTCGGGCTCGACCTTGCCAAACCCGTCCATGCCGCCCATATCGTGCACGCCGTCCATTAGGCCACCTCACTTGGCTTTTTTGGTAGACCGGCGCCGATCATGCAGTCGCGCGTGATTAATGCGGCAAGCTGCGCCTCGCTCCAGCCCTTGGTTTGGGCCGGACGCATCGGCACGACCAAGTAGCGGGTCTCGGCCGTCGAATCCCAAACCCGGATTTCCGTCTCCGCCGGCAGCGAGACACCGAAATCCGCCAGCACCGCGCGCGGCTCCTTCACCGTGCGCGAGCGGTAGGCGAAGGATTTGTACCATGCCGGCGGGAGGCCGAGCACATCCGTCGGATAACACGAGCACAACGTGCATACGACCATGTTGTGCACCTGCGGCGTGTTCTCGACGGCGATCAGGTGATCGCCAACCCGTCCCACTTGCGCAAGCGTGCCGACGGCTTTGCTCGCGTCCTCGAGAAGCGATTGCCGAAAAGCAGGATCGCTCCACGCCTTTGCGATAACCTGCGCGCCAATATGCGGACCGATTTTAGTTTCATAAAGCTCGATGATACGATCAATCGCGGCAGTTTCGATATACCCCTTCTCGACCAAAATTGTCTCGATCGCGCGCACCCGCAGCTCCATCTCGGAAAGATTGGAGCCCTCATTATGATCGTGATCGTGTGCAGCCATAGGCAAAATACTACTAACTACCGCGTATCGGGTCAAATCTATGTTAACGGTCAATGATCCGCATTGGCCGCTGATTCCCCCCCCGGCAATCAGATGCTAAAACGCCTCTTCGAATTCCACGCGATGTTTTCTTGCGATGCGGGCAATCGTAACGGACGGTTCCGGGGAATAAGTCAACAAGTCATGCCTAACCTCGCCTCTGTCCGTATGACCGCTTTTGTCATTTCTTTTGAATTTTCCGCGCCAACGATGCTAGAAATCATTCTGGGCGACGTCATGGAATACATCGTGGGTGTCGATATCGGCGGGACATTTACCGACTGCGTGGCGATGGATGAGCAGGGCGCCGTGACTTTGGGCAAGGCGCTATCGACTCCCGATGATTTCGCCGTCGGCGCGGTCGATGCGGTAGGCGACGCGGCGCGCAACCTTGGCTTTGTCGGCGCGGACAAACTCTTGAGCGCCACGAAATTTTTTTTCCACGCCTGCACCGTTGCCGATAACACGCTTATTACTCGGACGGGACCCAAGACCGGACTGCTGACGACGCAGGGATTCGGCGATACGTTGCTGATCATGCGCGGGAGGACCACCGAAGGGCTCACCGAAAGCGAGGCCTTTCGCGCCTCGACGCAAAGCAAGCCCGACTCCATCATTCCGCGATCGTTGATCGAAGAGGTAGCCGAGCGCATCGACTACAAGGGTTCGGCGCTCGTCCGGCTGGAGGCGGAAGAAATTGCGCGGGCGGTTCAGTCGCTCATAGACCGCGGCGTCGAGTCTATTGCTATCGCGCTTCTTTGGGCCCTTGCCAACGATACGCACGAAAGGGAATTGGCCGATTTCATCAGACACCATCACCCCTCGGTCTACTTGAGCCTCTCCAGCGAAGTAGCGCCGTATCTCGGTGAATACGAGCGCACGGCGACGACCGCCGTCAATGCTTATGTCGGTCCGAAGATCGCTACGTATCTCAGGCGGCTCCGCGAGGTTCTTCAGTCAAAGGGTTTGCGCCGGGAGCCGCTGGTAATGCAAGCATACGGAGGCGTGCTTGGCATCGACGATACCTGTAAGAAGGCTGTCGGCACCATCGAATCCGGCCCGGCCGCGGGAATCATGGGCAGTCGCGATTTCGGTGAGCAACTCGGCGTTGGCAATGTTTTGGCGACGGATATGGGCGGGACCACGTTCAAGGTGGGTGTCATCCGCGACGGGTCGGTAGAAAAGGACCATAAACCGATTTTGATGCGCTACCAGTTGTTTCTCTCCAAGATCTGGGTGGAATCGATTGGCGCGGGTGGCGGCAGCATCGTCTGGATCGATGCGGAAAGCGGACTACTCAAGGTCGGGCCGCAGGGCGCTGGGTCAAGCCCGGGGCCGATCTGCTACGGCCTCGGCGGCGCCGAAGTCACGGTCTCCGATGCCGATCTTATTCTCGGATATCTGAACGAAGAATGTTTCTTGGGCGGCCGGATGAAACTGGCCAAGGAGCCAGCGCTCGAAGTCCTAAAAGAAAAAATCGCGCGGCCCATGAACATGACCGTCACCGAAGCAGCCAGCGGCATCTACCGTATTACCAACTCACACATGAGCGACCTAATCCGCAGGGCAACAGTGGAGCGCGGCTACGATCCGCGAGAGTTTACGCTTTTCGCTTTCGGTGGCGCCGCGCCTGTACATGCCGGAAGATACGCCGCCGAGCTTGGGATCAAAGAGGTCGTAGTGCCGCTGACCGCCTCGGTGCACGGCGCAGCCGGCTTGGTCGGCTCGGACGTCATTTACGATTACGGTAGATCGGAACGTCTCTCCGTGCCGGCGGATCTCGAACGTGTCCGTGAGATCTTCACCGGATT
>DASXSW010000598.1:0-5837 GCA_036505755.1 Binatia bacterium
CAAGCAGGGAATCGCCGTGATCCTGCATACTCTGGCAATTCTCAAGGCGATGAGTTTCCAGCAATATGGCACGCTCAGCGTGCTGATCAACGCCGACGAGGAGCTCAGCTCGCCGGGCTCGCGCAGCTTGATCTCCAAGCTAGGCGCCGAGCACGATGCGACCTTTTCCGTCGAATCCTCGCGCGCGGAATCCGACAAGTTATCGCTCGCCACCAGCGGTATCGCCTCCGTGACGCTCACGATCAAAGGCCGCGCATCGCATTCGGGCAATGCGCCGGAAAAGGGGATTAACGCCCTTTACGAGCTCGCGCATCAGGTACTGCAAACTCGCAATTTTTCCGATCCCGCGGTTGGACTGAAAATGAACTGGACCCTGGCAAACGCGGGCACTACACGCAACATGATTCCACCCGGCGCCCAAGCTGTCGCGGACGTGCGGGTGCTGCGCGTCGCCGACTATGATGAGATCGAAAGAAAGGTGCGAGAATCGATCAAGAAGCAACTCCTGCCCGAGGCAAAGGTAGAGATGAATTTCGAGCGCCGGCGCCCGCCGCTCGAGGCAACGGCGGCCTCACGCGCGCTCGCCAAGCATGCGCAGGAAATTTACGGCGAGCTCGCCAAGAAACTCGTTGTCGATGATGTGGCGGAAGGCGGCGGCACTGATGCCGCGTTCGCGGCGCTTAACACCAAAGCGCCGGTCATCGAGCGTTTCGGCCTGCAGGGCTTTGGCGCCCATTCCGCCGACGCGGAATACGTTCTGCTCGATTCCATCGAGCCGCGCTTGTACCTGCTCGCACGCATGATCATGGACGTTTCGCAGAGCAAAATTCCGCCGGCGCAGTGAATCTCGGCGTGTTAGAATTGCGGCTTTCGCGCTGGCATAAAGGAAGCACTTCGGCTAAGCATGTGCTATGCGTATCTGCTCTCTACTTCCCGGAGCGACGGAAATTGCTTACGCTCTCGGACTGGGCGATCAAATCGTCGGGGTCACTCACGAGTGCGATTATCCGCACGAGGCAAAACAAAAGCGAGTTGTCGTTCGAAGCGGTATTGATTCCGCCCGCATGAGCGGGTTAGAAATCGATCGTAAGGTCGGAGAGCTTCTGCAGACCGGTAAAGGTCTCTACACCATCGATGAGCAAGCGTTCGTCGAGGCGTTCCCGGACATCATATTGACTCAAGGACTTTGCGATGTCTGCGCGCTCGACTACAACGAAGTGGTCAAAGCCGCGGAATTACTGCCACGGTCACCGCTGATATTGTCGCTCAATCCTCATTGCTTGACCGACATTCTCGACGATATTCTGCGTGTCGGCAAAACGACGCGTCGTGAGGCAGCCGCGCGTGCGTTAGTCGCTGAGCTGCGCCAGCGCGTCGAGCGTATAGGGCACCGCGAGCCAGCCCGTCGTCCGCGGGTCGTTTGTCTCGAATGGTTCGAACCGCTCTATGTTGCCGGTCACTGGGTGCCTGAGATGGTCACACTCGCCGGCGGTTTTGATGTGCTTGGGCGCAAGGGCGAGCCATCCTTTAAAACAGAATGGAGCCGGATTATCGACTCCAAACCCGATATGATTCTGCTGATGCCGTGCGGTTTCGATGTGCGCCGCACAGTTAAGGAATCAACCCCGCTCCGGCGGCTCGAAGGTTGGCACGATCTTCCCGCAGTAAAAGCAAACAATGTTTACGCACTCAACGGGAGCGCCTACTTCAGCCGGCCAGGTCCGCGCTTGATCAAAGGCTTGGAAATTCTCGCCCGGATCATCCATCCGAATGAAATTGCGGGATCCCCATTAGAATCCGAAGCTGCGAAGTTTCACTAACCCATGCTTGCGTTGAATTTATCGATTAGATCGCCAGTGAGGCGGCAGTTTCCAATGTCCTCATGTGCGACATCAGCGCACCCAGATATTTGCCACAAGTAAGCGCTGATGGTAGCGTCGCCGATATACCGGACAAATAGGAGAGCCGATCATGAGCAAGAGCATTGTCGTCACCGGTGGCGCCGGCGGAATCTGTTCCGACATCTGCCGTGGCCTTGCCGCCGATGGCTTGCAGGTGGTCGTCGCCGATTTCGCCAGAGAGGCAGCGGAAAAAGTTGCGGCCGCGATTCGCGACAACAAGGGCGACGCCATCGCCGTCAAGGTCGACGTCGGCGATCCGCAGAGCGTCGCCGAGATGATGAATCAGGCTATCGCAAAGTACGGCCAAGTCGATTACGCATTCTGCGGCGCGGGAGTCATGGACCGCGTCCCAGTCGTCGACATGCCGGTAGAAGTCTGGGACCGATTAATGAGAATCAATCTAAAAGGAGTATTTCTGTCAGCGCAAGCGGCTGCTAAACACATGATTCCGAGAAAAGAAGGACGCATCCTGAGCATCGCTTCCGGACGCGGCGTCGCCGGCGCGCCACGTTCGGCCCATTATGCCGCCTCAAAGGCCGGTGTCATCGCCTTCACGAAATCTCTGGCCGTCGAACTGGCGCCTTATAATATAACCGTCAATTGTGTTTGCCCCGGCGCCACCGATACGCCCATGTCGCGGATCGGTTATACTTCCGAGCAGTTCAAAACGCGCGAAGAGATTCCCCCGCTCATGGATGGGCTCACCCAAAAATTCGAAATCGTCGGTCTCGTGCGCTATTTGCTTTCCGACGCCACAAAATTCGTCACCGGCCAGACCTTTTTCCTTCGCACACCGAAGTAGGGGCGGATTTGAAACCCGCCGCTGCCACCCGCATTTCGCCGGGGCTTGCAGCTCTCGGATGAGCACGGGAATGCAAATATACTCGACGCGTTCTCGTCGTGAAATTGGTTGATGAAACTTAGTTAATCAGGCCGGTACTACTGTCGAATGTGAAGCTCGGCTGCGTTCCATTTGGCATGGCCGCGTTCAACGTAAAAGTTGATGTCGTTGGCACAGTGATCGTAAGAGTAATCCCACTGGATTTCCTGAAACCGACGAGTTGAATCGCATTCACCGTGGCGGGATATTCAAGAAACTCCCCGTAATAACTCTCCATGGCAAGCGCGGCGTTCTTGAGATCGGATCGCATTGCTGTATCGACGGCTCGGCTTCGGAAAATTGCGAACTGTTGGACAGCGATTGCCACGAGAATGCCTAATACTGCGACGACGACAATGAGTTCGAGTAGAGTAAAGCCGCTGCTTGTTGATTTCCGATTGACTAGCCCGATGCGCATTTTCCGGAAGGGTATTAAAGTTTACTCCTGGATACACAGCATAGCAGAAACAATCGCAAACAGCCAGAAAAAAAGTCGTGACCGCGGCCTTCAGCCACCGGCTTTCGCCGATATGAAAAAATTCGGCGCTGGAAGGATAGAGATTAGGTCCCGAACATCGCCATGCGCGGTTCGCCGCCGCGGCGCTCGCATTCGGCCTCGAAGATCCTGTGGATTTCGGGATTTTGATCTTCGTACTCGATCTGCGCTCCGCCCTTCTTCACGTCCTCGCCGGTATCCTTGAGATCCTCGACCGCGAACTTGAATCCCCAGGGTTTGAGCGCGAGATATCGGGCGGCCTCCGGTCCGGGATTGAAATGCTGGTGCCACCACTGCATCGGCGGCACGAACATGCTCATGCGTCCCCACTCGACCCGTTTCTTGGTTCCATATTCACCTTCAGGCCACAAGAACGAATAGCCCGCCCCGGTCAACATGACAATATGCGCGCCGGCGCCATGGCGATGGGCTTTTTTGTATTTGCCGACGGGAAATTCCGTGAGATGCGCGCTCATCGTATTGTCGACAAATTCGAAGAGTGTGGTGCGATTGTCTCCTCCCCGCTCTTTGTAATCGATCGGCTGAAAGCCCCAGAGGTCGGCGATGAAGTTGGACTCCCAGATTCGACCTCTTTTCACTTCGGGAATATAGCGTCCGCCCTTGCCCCATTCGTCGGCGCCGCCGCTATAGCGATCGGCGAACACGAAATTGTTATTGAAGATGTAATCCATATTGCGGTACCGGTTGATGATCACCGGCGCATCCGTCAGGGAGATCATTCGCACCGGCGCGCTTCCCTGCGCGTTAAAATGTTGATGCCAAGTGTTCAGCGGCGTGGAAAAAAGACTTCCTTTCTGCCATTCGAGCGTATGCTTCTTGCCGCCCTCGTTCCAAATCGTGGTCGCGCCTTGACCTTCGAGAATGAAAATTGCTTTTTCATACATATGGCGGATCGGTTTGAGCTGTCCGCCGGGCGCGATTTCTTCAATCAGCGTATCGCAAGTGCCGCCGGCGCCATCCATGTTGACGAACGCCGCTTTGCCGCCGGTACGCGCCCAATCGCCGAGTTTCAGCTCCAACAGATCCGGGATAATGAAATCTTTGTAAACCGGAATCTCTTCCCGTTCCTGATAAATTTCATACGGACTCTTCTGCGAGTACGCCGAAGCTTCATTTAGATTGTTCATTGTGTTTCCTCTCTCTTCTACTTGATCTGCTCCATGTAGTAACCCAGCGCGCCACGATAAGCGCGGTCGATCGCCATCGATTCTTGAGCCCCTTTAAGAACCAAATCACGATCCTCGGTGGTCCTCACATAGCGCTCAAACATTTCGGAAATATTTTCCGAGTGGTCCATATCGGCAACCACGTGCACATCGAGCGATATCATCTTTTTTAGATTGATCCCCAGCTCGTTCTCGAATTTTTTGCCGACCCGAAACGACATCCCCCCACCTTTTACGATCTTGCCGTTGTTGCGGCGCTCGAGCATGTGCGACGCCGTATAAGCCGTCAGCCAATGGTTATGCATGGCGATATGATGCCACGCATAAAAGCAAGCCCGCACCATCGACGGGATTTCCGCCTTTTCGAAATCTTCCGGCTTCAGTCCGATCACTTCGCCTTGTTTGACTGTGAGCGCGTAATGATCCATGCCGGCGCGTGGGTCGTTGATCAGCTCGTCGCTCTCGTGTTTCCAAATGACGCGCTTCACTTCCAAGGGGGCGCCGCCTTGAACATAAGCCCAGCAGTCACGCCGGTTGCTGGTGTAAAGCGCGCTCTGCACCACGTAAAAGCGCCCGCGCTCCATCGTCAGCGGCACGGCAAAAAAATTCTTGAACTCGATGCTGTCGAACTGATCGTTGACCATTTGATCCAGCGTCGTTAACAAATCGCCTACCAGATTCATGAGTCCTCCCAATAAGGTAGAGGCGACCGGCCAGTCCCCCTTACATCGCCTTTTTAGCGGCCATATTCACTTTCGATTCTTAACATATGCAAGTTTCCGCTGTCCAACAACGGATCCACGAGAACCTCACACGCCGAAGGCGAGACTCTTGATTACAACGGGAACGAATCCCTCCCCGGCCACGACTTCGCCGATATCGATGAAATCCAACTCGGACAGACTCACCTCGTCGATACACGGCATGTTCCACTTGGCCGATAGTATGCCGCCGACCACTTGTCCGACGTTCGAAACGAAAACCAATGCCATGGGCCGATCCTCGGCTGGAAGCGTTTCCAGCGCGCGATCGATGCCCTTCGCCATATCTTGCACGGCGCCATAACCGGCAAAAGGTGGCGTCGAAAACGCCAATACAAACGGCGTTCCGCGAACTTCCACGTCGCGCGCGCCGAGAACGTTACCTACCGCCGCCGCCGTCTTATCGGCAACCGGAGTCTCCCAATCGACGTCGGCGACAAAGACACGCAGATTGCGCACGGGCAGATCGATACTTTCAGGAATAAAAATCGTCTCGCCGCTCAACTGCACGGTATACTGTGACGCGCCAATCACGGTCGCGCGGATGCCCTCGCCGGCTTCGAGAATGTCGAAGCCGCGTTTTTCCGCTTCATGACGAATCGCTCGACCCAA
>DASXSW010000599.1:0-4316 GCA_036505755.1 Binatia bacterium
CGGTGGAGATTTCGCTCGACGGCGACTCGAGTAATCGCGATTTGAAACCAGGGATGAATGCCTGGGTCTACATCAAGCGCCATTCAGCAATCGAAGGAAACAACAGCTCGAAACAACAGGTCCATCGCCCAGGTCGCCCTCAAGCCGACAAGTAAGCCGGGGTGGGGTCTTCATTTTTCCGGTTAGCCGTACAGCCTGATAAATTTCTAAAATCGAGCGTTAATCCAACTCTGCATATAATCGAAGGTGTTTTTGACTGTGTTGGAATACTGACCCGGCGTGGTCTCGCAGATTTTGCACGGACGGATGCCGTGGGAGGCGCCTTCGATGACGACGTATTCTTTATCGGAACTGGCCGAAACGTCATAGTGAATTTCGTTGTCACGAAGAAAATAATGGCCGCCCATCCCAAGAATCAGGATCGGCACCGTGATTTTCTGCAGGTGGCAAGGGGTAGAATTATTGTTGGAGCAGTAGTCGATATCATCCATCGAGTGCTTGGCGCGGATCGCCCGCGTGCCGAGAAAAGATTTCAGCGTCAAAAACTTAGAACCTTGGTGGAATGATTTAGCGCGTTCGGCGTTCTCGCGATTAGGGACGCGCACGCTTTTTATCGTCTCGGTCACAATCGTGCCGTCATTCTTCAAAAGCTTGTGTGGCTTTACCGTCCCCGGATGAATGTTCAAATCCATTTCCGAGAGACGTCCTCCCTCGCTTTTATGGATCACGAAAGCATCATCGTCGTTGTAATAATATTTGCCTGCGGCGATAGAGCGGAGTTTCGCCAATGCTCCATCGACGAGCCGATTCATCCGCGCCGCCTGGGCCTTGAAATAGCGTTCCTGAAATTCACGGGAGTAGTTGGAAGCGCCGGACGCATTGAAACCATTTTTCGGATTGAACGGATCAAGCGGCGCAAGAACCCGATCCGGTTTGTCGTCGCGCTGCACCGACGGATTGATGGAGCGCAAGGTATTCACCGCCGTACCCGGATGAGCGTCGCGTAAGATAATGCCGTCTGCCGCAGGCAATCCGGCAAGCTCGTTGCTGCACGGAATAAGTTTGGTTGTGCCCTGGCAAACCGACGGACCGTTCTGCGCCACGCTCTGATAAAACGTCATCAACGGCGCGCCGCCACTGCCGCCATAAAGAAGAATTTTCGACGCCTTCACTGTTTCTTTCAGATATTTGACGCCGGTGGCGACGTCGAGCGGCAAATCGTTCCAAAAATCCAGTGCTTCGTTGTTATCGGAGCGGCCATTCATACAGAGCACGTAAAAGCCCCGCTTTACCAACTCGGTGCACGCGATATCGGCGAGCCGGTTGCCGTCTTCATGCATGTTGACGACCGCGATGTGCGTTTTAGTGCTCGGATCAGGAGAGTAGAGCACGGCTTTCACCGTCGGGCTAAGCTGCAGATAGGAAGCCTGGGTTTGGGCCGCGGTTTCGCGCGCCGTCAGGGCGCAGAAGACGACGATGATCAACGCAAATCGGCAAATGAATGGACGCATCGATGAACTCCTTCGAGCGGAATTATGCCGTCACTTTTTGATTGGCGGGGGACTCAGTCACGGTTATCGCTGGAGAGTAGCTAGCAGAGGAACTGATTGTCAACTGACGCCAGACCGTTCCGGCTCTGAAAACGCCTGCTAACCGGAGTGCTGTAGCTAGGCAAGTGACGTAAGAAAAAAGAGACGCGGACCAACGCTCTGGCCCTCTTTTTCAAAGAGGGGAATTTTTCTGGTTGTGCATTTTCGCGCTTTGAGTAAAGGGGCATGCGGCCCTTTTTTATCGACCTTAACAAGCATGCTGGCCTGCGCCTGATAGGTGGCGAATGCAAATAGTTCTTACTTTTTCTGCTCCAACGTTTGTTTGACAAGCTCGTCTGCGGGCTTCCCATCCATCCAGTCCGGATTCCACATGACAATATACTTGGATCCGTCTCGGCGACGCATCATGGGATGGACATCGGTTTTTGGGATATCGATCCTCAGCGAATCATTTCTTCCGGCGCTTTCGGGGTCTCTTTGCACGGCCATTTGACCTTCGCGGGAAAGCAGCCAGTTGAGCAAGACTTTGGCCGCATTGGGATGACCTGGTTTGTCCATTAGCGCGTAGGCGCCGCCAACAGGGTCCAATCCAACACCCTCTTTCCAACCGGTGGTATCCAGCACTTGGACAGGCAATCCTTGTTGTTTCGCATTCAATGTGTCGTCGGACTGGCTGAAAAGAAATATCGCATACCTCTTTTGTGCCAGCCAGTCCGTTGCCTGACGGTAATCGCGTGAAAACGTCAAGTCCATTTGGCCGAGCAGACGCCGAAGATACTGCGGGCCGAGGTCCGGATTGTAATAGAGGAAACGCGATCCATTGCGGCCCTCTCCCGTTCTGGGATCCGTGGCGACGATTTTCCCTTTCCATTTGGGGTTGAGTAGATCCCAATAGGACTTAAATTCGGCCGGATTGACGAGGTCGGTGTTGTAGCTGCCAAAGCGTACATAAGCGCTCCCGGCCGAAACAAAGAGATATCTACCTTCGGGATCCGCATAATGATGCTTCCCTTGCCACCATTTTGACGGGTCCCGTATTTCGGGAAGGTAAAGAGCCGGATCTATTTGCTGTAACGTTTTACCTTGATAAAGCGAGTGGGCTGAAGTCAAACCACAACGCACCACGTCTGACAGATATTTTCCGGCGCGCCTTTCCGTCATGATGCGCGACACGATATCACTGCAGGACGCCGAGACAGTGGTGGTCTTGATTTTAGGAAACGCTTTGTGAAACTCGTCGAGGAAACGATGGCTGCCACTCGCGGAATAGACCACCTCTCCCTCTAGCTCCGCGGCCTTGATAACTTTCTCCCATTCGCTTTGCCAAGTTGCTTCGCCGGAAAAGGCGCTAGTCACATGAACCGCCTGACCGACAAAAAGGGCGAAAGCTAAAAGCAATCTAAACTCCCGGCCTCGTATGGTCATAGCAAAACCCTCCTGCCTTTTTTGGTCGGAGCCTCCTCGTCGTCAGGGGATATCGAGGGGATATCGGGGACATCCAGATATCGCGTATTCGGATATCGATTCTGATATCGTGTCAGACCTGCGTTATTTACTTAATCGCTGGACGGCTGCTCGTTGCAATGCACGGCTCACATTGGAGGGATGACAGCCCAGGAAAACCGGCTATCTTCGCTGCTCGGTATCCCTGTTCCAGCACAGCCGTTTCAATAAACCGCCGTCGTACTTCTCCTAATAACCTCGTACGCCCTCCTCCCCGAGCCGCTTGCGGGTCTATTCCACTTTGTTTTGCCGCCTTTCAGTGTCCTTCCGAGTAGAATGAGGAAGCTTTCTTTATAGCCGCAATCGAGAGTAGCGGATAAGGTACTGTTATTTCAACTTCACCTTGGGTTGTACGGGCAGTGATCCAGCGGACGTGATTTGAGAGAACCTGTGCGGGGATCTTATTGAATAGAGTTCTTTGACCTTGACGCTTCTTCAAGCGCGGCGATATAGGTGCTAATTGAGGAATTCTTCACCGTGAGATGAACGAGCCGTCAAAGTGGAAAAAGTTTGTCGGCCGCGCATCGAGGAGGATTATATGACCGTTCTCAAGACAGCGATCGCGACTTACCCACACACGAAGGGCCTGAAGGATGGCACCGTGTCGGTGCCCGGTGTCCAGTTCGAGCATGTCGAGATCTCGCCGATCATCGGCGCTTTCCGCCGCATGTGCCGCACGCTGGACTTCGACGTCTGCGAGATGGCCATTACGACGTACCTGACCGCCAAGGCCCACGACAAACCGTTCACGGCACTGCCCGTCTTCGTGCTGCGCCAGTTCCACCATTCCCCCATCGTTTACAACATAAAGTCCGGCGTGCAGTCGCCGAAGGATCTCGAGGGCAAGGATGTCGGCGTGCGCGCATACACCGTGACCACCGGTGTTTGGACGAGGGGGATTCTCGCAACCGAGTACGGCGTGGACCTCGACAAGATCACCTGGGTGGTGGTTGATGAAGAACATGTTCAGGAGTACCGGAAACCCGCCAACGTGATGGAGCGACCTGGCGCAAACCTGGCCGAGCTGCTTTTGAAAGGTGAACTCGCGGCCGCCATCGGCGTCGGCAAGGTCGACTCTCCGAACGTCAAGCCGCTCATCCCCGACGCGGCCACGGCCGAGAACGCCTGGTACCGCAAGACGGGCATCTATCCCCTCAACCACACGATAGTGGTCAAGGACGCGCTGCTCAAATCTGATCCCTCGCTGGCGCCTCGACTGTTCGCCGGCTTCGAGGCCTCCAAGGCGCAGTTTCTGAAGCAGCT
>DASXSW010000600.1:0-24217 GCA_036505755.1 Binatia bacterium
CAATGCGGGAACCGGCGCAGGCGAGAGCTTCGCAAGTAGAAGTTTCATTGGTAAAGGTGCGAATCCTGCCATTGTATAAAATAAGATCGGGATAGGGTAACGGGCGCGACTTCATGAGCGCGGTGCCTCCAAATTCAATTCAGACAATTTAGGCTATAGGCCGGTTACTCGGCTCGTGTCAATTGCTTGAGACGATTCCCGTGGAGAAAATCCACTCACAGCGGAGTGTAATCAACGGGCGAAACCAGATACGTGCATTCAACCCGGATTCCGCAGTTCACGCCGACGCGATGAGGGAGGAGCAAACCTTCCTTAGCGAAGTCAATGGGTCTCTGCCTCTAAGCGGACATCGATCATTAGTGTTCAAGATGAAATCTAAGACTTACAATGGTGAAGTGCGAAGTAGCGAACAGGACTTTGAAACTTTACAGTTCGATGCCTTCGCTACTCCAGGTTTGCTCCTCGCTCAAGGCCCCCGTAGGTTTAACTGCGGAATCCGGGTTCAGGTCACCTTAGAGCGGTGAGACATTTAAGCGCTTTGGCAGTAGCGGTGGGGTGATAGCGCTTTCGTCACGGCGTAAAAACTTCGTTTGCCGAAGAAAAAGTCGCGCCCGGTTGGGGTCCGCCGGAGATGACATAGATAGATTGATTAACAACCGCCGCTCCTAGGCCGTGGCGAGCGGTCGGCATCGGTGCCCAGCGCTCCCAACGGTTTTTTGCCGGATCATAGGATTCAACTTCGCGGTGTGTGCCTCGACCCGATTCACCGCCAAAAACAAAGATTCTGCCGTTCAGCGCAGCGGCAGCGATACCGCTTCGCACCGTCGGTAGGGCAGGCCGAGGAGTCCACCGCTCCATGCTCGGGTCGTACACTTCGTTGTCTGCGATGCTACGGTCGTGCCTGCCATTGACCCGTCCGCCGATGGCGTAGAGTTTGCCATCGATCACACCAATCGCGTGATGATCTCGCGGCGTCGGCAAAGATGCTCGTTTGGTCCACCGGTCTTGTGCGGCGTCGTATTCTTCGTTTGCATTGGTATTCTTTCGGTTTGATCCCACGCCACCGATGGCGAATATTTTGCCGCCGATAATCCCGACGGCCAGCGCGCCCCGCGCGGTCGGCATAGTTTTCTTTGCGCTCCACTTATCCACACCGGGATCATATTCGTAAACGGTATCGACCGCGCCGATCCCAGAGATATAACCGCCGATGACGTAGACCTTGCCGTTCATCACAGCGGCGCCGATATGATGCAGTGGTTTGGGAAGCGGCGCACGCTGCCGCCAGCTGTCCTTCGCCGGATCGTATTCCTCGACGAGATCGCCGCCTTTGTCGTAGCCGCCCATGACATAGATCTTACCCCCAAGCGCAGCAGCGGCGACTTCGGTGCGCGCTGATGGCATGGGCGCGCGGGTCTCCCACTTTCCCGGGAGCTGTGCGAGCAGCTGTTGATTTGACCAGAAAAATAATACGGCGAAACCCAAGATTGCCAACCAGTCTTTTAGCAGCATCGCGTCTTCTTCATTAAAACTATTTCTGTTCACGGGTCGTTCGACCGCAACCGTTGAGGTCGATGCCGAAATCTGGCGATCTTATGAGGGGTAGGGATTGGTCAGCGCGTGCTGCTCCATCAGCGCGTGCAGGTCGACCATCGTATAGGCGCAGTATTTGGGATCATAGCCGAGTTTTTTAGCCGTCATCCCTCGTTCCAGGATCCGCTGCAGGATCATGCGATTGAGCGGGCCATGTCCCATGCGGTCTTCATGCTGCACGAGATCGGCTTCGGCATGCGCGGTGAAGTAGACCGCTTGCCGGCTGCTCATGCCGTAATGCTTTACGAGCGCGTCACCCCACTGGGTGGCCCAGTGACCAAGAGTTTCCTCGTACACATGGGCGCCCCAAAGCTCGATGATCGAGCCGTCTTGAAAAACTCGCCGACAGTAGTCGCTAATCGCGCGGCCGGGGGCAGAGGCCGGATACTCAAACAATTCTTCCTTCGAAAGACCGAGCGCCCCGGCGGTCTCGAGCAGGATCAGAATATGGCCGGGCGGCTTCGGCGCGATCAGCTCTTCGGCAATCTTGTCGGAAAAAGCCGGCAATAAATCGTAGTTATCGACAAAGAAAGGCAGATGAACGTAATAGGAAACCGCGTTAAGGGCGACGACTTCGACCGAAAAAAGCCCCCAATCTTTGAAGAAACGCCGCAGGCAAGCGAGCGGCAACGTCCCCGCCCGCAGCTGGGTCATGAAAGCGCCGCGATTGATCTTTTCGTTCCAGTGAGCGAAAACCTCTCTATAAAGATTATCGACGAATGCCTTGGCGTCAACTGATTCCATGAGGGTTCAATTATCAGGGGTTCTAGGGGGTCTGGCCGATTTTGTGTGCCTTTTGCAGCGAGTGAAATTCCTGTATTGTTAATACCTAAATTAATTTACGTGTCAATCAGTGCGCCTTAACTCAGCGGAGGAATTTTATGGCAGCTCTTAGGCCGGAAGAATTTCTGCAGCAATTAGTGACGACGCGAGAGACGTTCTGGGAAAAGATGAACGCGGAAAGAAAAAGCTATGGGGCGGAAAAGCCCTTGAGCTCTGCCGTTATTCTGCGCCGGCTGCAGTTTGGTGTTGTCATGGAACGCAAAGCGGCCGAAGTGACGGCGCCGTGGGTGGGAAGAATCCCGGACCTTGATCTCCAACAACCGATGTCGGAATACGTCGTTAACGAACTGAAGCACGCGTCGATCTTACGAAAAAGGATCGCCGAATTAGACGGCGACCCGGACGCGCTTTGGAATGAGCCGCTCAAGGAGCTTAAGGAGCTTTGGGATTTTCACGCGACTCTCGGGTCGCTATGCGAATTGATCGCCAGCGTGCAGTTCGGCCATGAAGAATTTTTTCCGCGAACTTCGAAATCCTTTATCGAGCGGGTGATGCCCATCGATCCCAAAACCGCTTTGATTTATCGCGACACGCTGCTTGCCGACGAAGAGGGCCATGAGTGGATCGCGCCGGAGATTCTCAGTCGCTACGGGACCGACGTGGATACGCAGCAAAATTGCTTAGACGCTTTGAGACAAGGCTGCGAGCTATTTGGCCGGGCCATCCAGAGTTTCAACCGGAGCATGGCGAGCTAGGAATGGGCTATTGGAGTATTGGAGTAATGGGTTTTGATGCCCAGTCGAGCGGAAGCGGTCGAAATGTTTGACTAAAATGCGATTCCTTTGAAGCGGAAGTTTAGTGCTTCGGTTCGATCCTTTTGCCGTAGCTTACTTCGCCTTTGTCGATGCGGATTGAGAAGCCACAATCGGGGTTCGTACACGCCCATGCCTTGTACATCACGGAAGCTCCATCCTGGCCGTAGTCGGACAACGGGATCATCAGCCCATTGTTGCATTTCTGGCATTTCGGTAGGTCCATCTCCACTCCTCCTTACCGGTCACCACGAACTCGCACCGGGCGTCCACACGTATGAAAAGTTTAATCGACTGGGTAGGCTAAATCAAGCAACTGTTCTGAGCTGAAGTGCGGGGTGAGTTGCAGATTCCAATGTCGCAGGCCAAGCGAATTATTGGCCGAATTATGTCATTGTTGGCGCGCTCTTTTCGGTCTCGCCTCGACAATGGAGCACGTGATGATGAGAAAGTATTCTTCGAGCACTCGCGATCGGCTTGTACAAATGAAAAAGGGGTAACCGAGAGTCTCGATCACCCCTTTTGGAGTCGGAGTTCGGCGGGGAATTACTTGGTTTTCTTCTCTGTCGCCTCGGACTTTTTTTCCTCCGGTTTGTCCTTGCTTTTGTCGGTCATCTCTGAGGACTTCTTGGCAGGTTTCTTAGTTCTGGTCTTTTTGGCCTTGCCCTTGGTGTCGTCGGACTTGTCCGCGGTCTTCTCCATGGCCTTTTCGCTCTTCTTTTCCGTCGCTGCCGGCGTAGCCGGCTTCGCAGGGGTGGCCGGTGTCGCCTGCGCAAAGCTGACACCGCTGAATGCCAACAGAGTCAATGCGACGAGAAAAGCTTTGATCGTGTTTTGCACAGTATCACCTCCTTTCAACGTTTTAGACGTGGTTGCGACTATTCGATTCAAGTGACCATGGAATATCGCGAAACGCAAGCACTCAGCAGCCCGATTTTCGATCCAACGATACAAACGATGGGAGTTCGCACTGAGCCGGTGAGAACACTTACATGCCGTAGAACTGTCGTGCGTTGTCTTCGAGGAGCTTTAGTCGCGCGGTTGCCGGAATGTCGTTGCGGTCCCGCAATAACTTTGCGGTTCCTTCGGTGCGATCGGCGTGGGGATAGTCGGAGGAGAACATGAATGAGTCTTCACCGATTTCTTCGACGACACGGCCGAGAAAGGATTCGTTGCCTTCACAACCGAAAAAGATTCGTCGCGACTTCAGATAATCGCTTGGTGGATGGCTGATTAAGTCTTTCGCGCCATACCGTGGGTTTTCAAAATGATCGTCCATACGCTCGATGTGGGCCGGGACCCAACTGATGCCTCCTTCGAGGAAGGCGAACTTGAGGTTCTTATAGCGATCCAATAGGCCGGAACAAAGTACGCTCGTCAATCCCGCCATGATCGGAAAGATGCCCGCCAGCACTCGGTTGGGAAAATGATGTTCGAAGAGTTTATCGACGATCGGAAATTGCAGGCTGAAGTGAACAGCAATGGGCATATTCAGCCGGTCAGCTTCGGCAAAAAACACGTCATGATCCGGATGATCGAGTCTTTTCGCTCCTGCCGTGCCATTGATCATGACCGCCATCACACCCATGCCCCGTAGGCGCGAAATCTCGCGGGCGGCGCCTTCCGGGTCCTGCAAGGAAACGACGCCGACCGCTTTGAGACGATCCGGCGCTTTATTACAAGCTTCGGCAAGCCAAGTGTTATAGGCGCGGCAAACGCCCATTGCTAAGGTCCCGTCCGGCCACGCGTTAATGTGCAAGAGAAAGCTCGGGTAGATGAACTGCACGTCGATCGCTTCTTTGTCGAGGTCGTCCAAGCGTTCTTTAAGATTTGTCAGCGTCTGACTTCCTGGGGCCGCGCGGCGCGCTGATTGGAGCGCTTCCCCCGGTGGCGCAGCGGTTCCCGGTGCGCCAGCGCCCTTGATCGACGGTCGTTTGTAGGGCGTTTGACCGTCAACCACCCAAAAATTATGCCCTTGGTCGTCCTTCAACAATCTAGGGCGATAGTTTCTGAGCGACGGCTCCATGTATTTTTCAAATATTTCTTCGGTTTCAAAAAAATGGCCGTCAGCGTCGATGATCATAAGCATTCCTCACTTCCGCTGATTACTGTGAATTCCCAATCGACATATGGCAGCGTAGGGGCCGGTACGAGCCTGATTTTGTTTACCAGGCAATTTCACGTTTTGTCGTCTCGCGGTGATTACTTCGATCTCTGTGAAACCGCTTCGGGATCGAGCCCGGTCGGGCATGGATAAGCCTTGATGCTATGCTTTATCTGGTTCCGCGCCATGAGCTCAGCATAGCTAACGCCAACGGCTTTGGTGTTGATCACCGGTATGCCCAGATGCGGTTCCAGTTCTTCGGCGCTGACGACATAAGGATAAATCTTCCCGCCCAGCGGAATGATCGCCTCGGCACCCTGCTCGATCAATTCTTTTCCGACTGCAACAGTACGCTCGACGACGATGTCGTGGTAGCTGGAAAGATCGCCGGTATCGTAGAGACCGACGGTGCGAATGCCGCACACGAAAGGTGCCATGCCGTAAGTTTGCACGATTCTCATGGTGTGCGGCATGTGGGTTTCGAGCGGCACGATGATGCCGAATCGATCGCAGATAGTCGCGGCGAAGTGGAGCGACGCGCGTAAGAGGCCGATCACTGGAATGCGCACCGCCAACCGGCTCGCTTCGACCCCCGGATCGAAAGTGTTGCTCTGGATCACGCCGTCGAAACCCCGGCGCTCCGCTTCGATGGCTTTTTTGACCAATGCCGGAGTTTCGAGGATGTGATGCAACCCTGAAAGCGCTTTTCGCTCTTCGAGCAGGCTCAGCACTTGTCCGCCACCGAGGTCTTCCGGGTAAGCAAGCTCAAAAGTGGTGTCCGGGGAAGCATAACTCTTGAGCAGTTGCAGTATATGAGCCTCGAGCTCCGGCGAATGGCGTACGTAGGAATGATTCAAGAACATGAAACGCATGGAGTTCTCCTTCAGTCATTTAAGAATAGGACATATGAGGCGAATAGGACCTATATGGAATTTCACTATCATCCACCAAAGATCGACCTGAGCTGTTTCGCGTATCCATCCAGTTTTTCTGCAAGCGAGGCATTTACGGGCACGATCTTAAGCTCTTTCAGCATGGTGGCTTGCTCGTTGGACAGATCGCCACGGGCAATCAGTCGCCCGGGAGTCTGCATCAGCTTTTGACCTTCGCGGGAAAGCACAAATTCCAAGAATAACTTTGCAGCATTCGGATGTGGCGCTTGAGCCGAGACGCCGGCACCGACCATGACCGCCGGCGCCGGGCCTAAGGCTGTCCAGTCAATGGGCGCGCCGCGCTCTTTCATGCGTTCCACCGAGGCGGCGGGGATATTAATATCGATAACTCCTTCGCCAGCGACGACCAGCTGGGCCAAAAGTTCATGTCCCTCGCGCGGGCTGGGCTGCTGCTTGGCCAGTTCGCGCATGTAATTGAGCCCGCGTTCCTGGCCGAAAATCTGCAGCATGCCGGCGAACCACTCCGCTTTGGTTCCCTCCATCATCAGCTTTCCCTCCATTTGGGATCGAGCAGATCGTCATATGTTTTTGGCAGCGTGCGGGCCGGAGCCAGTCTGGTGTTATAGGCGGTAACGTAGGCATTGTAGTAGACCGTTGTCCAGAAACCCTCTTCCTTGAAGTCCTTGGGGTAGAGCTCGTTCGCCTGCGAGGTATAACGGGCCAATATGCCGCTGCGATTGAAAATATGCATGCTGAATTCGACGGTCTGAATCACATCGGCAAAGGGCTTTTTGGTTCTGGCTTCTGTGAGCACGCGGGTCAGCAGCTTTTCGCTACCGGTGCGCTGGAGCTTGACCTTGATGAAGGGATAGCGCTTTTCAAATTCGCCGATCACGGCGTTGGCTTCGCTCAAGTTCATCGACGCATAATAAACGACTTCAGCTTCGCGCTTGGCGGCGTCGATCAGGGCGTCGTTGCTGGCCGCTGAGCCGCTCGATGAGCACAAGGCTATGAGCATGAGCGAAACTAAGAGGGGTCGCAAACAAGTGTTTGTCAAGGTCATCATACTCGCGGCTCAACTTCGATCGGACAGCGAAGCAATGAATCCATTCTCGTCGAGCTCGCGAATAAATCGCTCATCGATAAAACGCCGCGCGTCGGCATTTTTTGCCTCGGGCAGTTCTCGCGCCATGAAATTGAGTAGCGTTTGCAATGACGCGACCACGGGATACGGCACGCGCGGCATGCCCGGTTGAGTGAGATCGTAGGTTTGTTCCGCGATTGTACGATCCGCGATCCCACTGTACTCGGCCTGGACTCCGATCGTAAATTCGCGATCGGTACGATAGCGGTTCATGCCTTCGACGTAAGCCTTGATAAACCTCCGCGTGATCTCCGGATTCTGCTCAACGTAATCGCGCCGGGCGGCGATACCGCCGAGCGCATAGTTCAATCCGTATTCGGCGAAATCGATCAAGTACGAGCAGCCTTTTCTCTGTGCATCAATACACTCCGGGGGCGTGCTGACGATCGCATCGCATCGACCGCGCAACAAAGCTTCAAGTTCCGCGTTACCGCCGCCTGGGATGGTTTCTTCGCGCAACCCTTGGATCCCGGCCGCGTGCAGTTGCGCAATGACAAATTTCACCAGCGCATCGTTGAGTCCGGCGTCGCCGACGAAACCGATCTTCTTACCGCCCAATTCCCGTCGGCTATTGATGCCGGGCCGGCCCATGATGAATTGCTGGTTGATACCGCCCGTCAAAAAGACCAGATCGGCCTCACCTTTGAGGTTGGCCCTAAGCGGCGCTGGCGCTGCCATGTTGCCGAACTGGATTTCGCCGGACATCAAACCTCGAACGACTCCCTTTGCCCCGCCCATAATCCGCGGTCTTTCGATAGCCAGCCCGTGCTTGGCAAACAAGCCGGCGCTCCATGTCACCATCATTGGCCCCGCCCCTTGACCGATGGTGGCAAATCCGGCGCTGAGTGATGTTAGGTCGGTCATGATGATTCTCGGGCAGATTGCGGGCTACGTTTGATCCGTCGCATCGTCAAATGTCGGCCAACACGTTATAATCCTTCCTAACATGCGATAGCGGTGACCCGTCAAGGGTTGGGGAACCATTATCGACTCGACGCGCGGATTGTGCCGGGCAGAGCACGTGCATACTTAATTGACAAGTCACAAATTCGGCAGATAATTACAGTGCAAGGGCGATCGGCTTGTAGGCTTTCCGCCGATTACGGCGATCAGGCGATTATCGAGTCTAAGGTACGCCGCGCTAGATATGACAGCCCAAAATCTCGGTGAGCGTCGATTTTTTGTCGCTTCGCGTGCCGAACATATCGGGAAAAATCCTGACAAAAGAAGACACCAGAGTAAAGAGCCCGGTTAAGGATGCCGTTTTTTCAGTTTGAATGAAAATCCTTGTCAATACACCGTTAGTGCGGGTCACCGAGTGGCTGGCGGTCGTTGGTCTTTACGTCGTCAGCGCGCAGATTGTCCCCTACACTAACTTTGCACCGGAAAGCTCAACCCCATTGTGGCCTCCAGCGGCGATCGCCGTCGCGGCCGGACTCATCCTAGGATACCGCAGTGCTATTGGCGTATGGATCGGCTCGCTACTAGTAAACTACGGTTTATTATCTGGTCCATACGCTTCAGCGACCGCGTCGGCTGTGGCCACCGGCGTCACTTGTCAAATGCTGGCGGCGACCCTGTTGCTGCGGAAGTTCGTGCCGCATCTCTGTGTCCAGGGGGTGGCCGCTCCAGAGCCGACCCATCCGCCAAGCACGGCGCGCGACATTCTCCGCTTCATCGGTTTGACGGCGATCACTTCGGTAATTTCGCCATCCATCGGCTTGCTGAGCCTAAAGCTCGCCGGCTTTATTTCATGGAACGATATCGTATCGCTGTGGATCACGTCATGGGTGAGCAATTATGCCGGGATACTGACCCTCACGCCGTTGTTGGTTGTCGGGGTATTGACTTGGCGTAAACGGAACATTTTTGAACCGATTGTGTTTCCGATCACGACCGTCTGGTTAGGTATTTCCTTTATTGTTTCCTACGTGGTCTGGCAGAACAAAACGCTCACAGTGGCTGATCGATTGCGTCAGGATACCCAAGAGTATGCGCGTCAATTCGAAAGGAGCGTCGAGCGGACCTTTGAACGGCTGCAAGCGATTGAAGGTTTATTAGCGGCGTCTGAGCGCGTAAGCCGCGAAGATTATCGCAGATTCGTCAGCCGCATAGCGGAAAATGACAAGACTCGGCGGCCATACCAATGGGTGCCGCGGGTCAAACTGGAGGAGCGAAAAAAATTCGAGGAGAGAGCGCATCAAGAAGGAATTACCGATTTTGCCATTTTTGAGTGGAACGCCCTCGGCGAACGCTTGACGCCTGGCGTTCGCTCGGAATATTTTCCGCTATTGTTCACCGAGCCTCGCGTCGGGAGTCAGCCGGACGCGGGACTGGACCTCGCTTCGGCTCCCGGTGTTTTGGCTGTTCTCAATTCCGCGCGCGACACCGACCGTGTAACTGCCATGCTCTCCGCCCCGTGGCCGCCCGAAAAAAGTGATCGCCGCCAGGTCTTTGTCTATCATCCGGTATATATGAATCAAATGACCGACGGCTCTTTGGCCGAACGGCGCGAGCATATCCGCGGTTTCGTTCGCGTTGAGGTCCCTATTGCGGAATGGGTTAAGACTATTCTGGCGGCGAGCGCCTTACGGCAGCGCGAAATATTTGTCTTCGATCTCACCGACGAAGATGAGCCGCTGTTTCTCGCCTCTTCGGTTCCTTGGTCGACTCCGCCGAATGAAACTTTGCCCGCGGTCAGCGCACAAAGGTTGGCGCAGCTTCAATCCGGTCCGAATCATGCCTTGGTGATCGAGCTCGGCGGCCGCCAATTGCTATTTTTCGTGCGCCCTTTACCCGGTCAACCGGGTCTTGAAACCGGTTGGGACATTCTGGGAATCATGGCGATTGGAGCGCTGATTACCGCCGCGCTGATCATTTACTTGATGATGCGAGATCGAGCGTTGGGGCAAATGCAGCAGGCGGAAAAGCACTATCGTGAGCTGTTCGAGGCGGCGCCGGCGATGTATGTGACAACCCGCGATGTAGGAGGAACCCCGATTATTTCTGACTGCAACGAGTTGTTTTTGAAGACTTTAAAATACGAGCGGAAGAACGTTATCGGTCGTTCGCTCGCCGATTTTCACTCGCCGGAATCGCGGATAAAATTACTCGGCGCAAACGGCTATCGCGACGCGATGAAGGGCAAAATCGTTTCCGGTGAGCGCGAGCTTCTCGTTAGCGACGGCCGGACCATTCCCGTGCTGCTGCGCGGCGACCCGATGGCGAACGACGCGGGTGAGATTGTCGGCACGCGCGCCATGTATGTGGATAATAGCGAACAGAAATTTGCCGAAGAGCAGATGCGCTTGGTTGTCGAATCAGCTCCTAACGGCATGCTCATGATCGACAAAAACGGCATGATCACGCTGGTCAACACGCATGTCGAGCAGCTATTTGGCTATCGGCGGGAGGAACTGCTAGGCAAGTCCGTCGAATTTTTGATACCGCATCGCTTTCGCGGATCCCATCCGCGCCAGCGTGAAGAGTTTTTCAACGACGCGAAGGCGCGCATGATGGGCGATGGCCGAGAACTTTTCGCATTGAAGAGGGACGGCAGCGAGATCCCAGTTGAAATCGGTTTGAATCCAATCCATACGCGGCGTGGCATGCAAGTGCTGGCCTCAGTGGTGGACGTGACCGAGCGCAGACAGGCGGAAGGAGAAATTCGCGCGCTCAACATTACCCTGGAGCGGCGGGTGGCTGAACGAACCGAAGAAATTCAGCGTCTGAACGCCGGCTTGGAGCAGCGCGTGGCTGAACGCACGAAAGAAATCGAGGCGGAAAACGCCCAGCGCAAGTTGATCGAGAGAGAGCTCCAGCACGCGCATGACGAGCTCCAGCGCTCGGTTCTGGAGTTGGAACGTCGAAATCAAGAGATGAGACTGGTCGGCGAGATGGTTGAACTCCTGGAGTCGTGTCGCACCCTCGAGGAAGCTTACGAGGTCGTCACGCGGCGGATCGTGCATCTCTTGCGGGACACCAGCGGGGCGCTTTATATGATCACCCCATTGCGCAATATGCTTGAATACGTGGGCCGTTGGGGTGAGCCGGCTCTGGAGTACGAAAAGACATTTGATCCCGAAGATTGTTGGGCGCTACGTCGCAACAAGCCGCATGGCATGGAATCTGATACATCCGATCTCATTTGCAAGCATGTCGAAGGCGCCAATTGCGCGCCGGGAGCCTATCTGTGCATACCGATGGTGGCGCATGGTGAGGTCATGGGTTTATTGCACATTCGATATGCCAATGAGAATAAGAACGCGAAGAGTATTATTGCCAACTCGGCAAAGGCGGCGACCGAGCAGCTGTCTCTAATACTGGCGAATTTGCGCTTGAGGGATACCCTCAGGAACCAGAGTATTCGCGACCCACAAACCGGGTTGTTTAATCGCCGGTACATGGAGGACTCGTTGGATCGCGAGTTGAGCCGTGCCGAGCGCTCCGGAAGACCCGTGGTGGTGGCGATGCTCGACATCGACCATTTCAAACATCTCAACGATAACTATGGCCACAGCGCCGGGGACGCAGTGCTACGGGACTGGAGTAATCTCTTAAAATCTAGATTTCGCGGCAGTGATATCGTGTGCCGCTACGGAGGAGAAGAGTTCGTGATCATACTACCCGAAATCTCCGTCGACAATGCGCGCCAACGTTTGGAGCAGCTGCGGCAAGATCTACGACAGGTAGTCGTGCGTCAAGATGGGCAAACCATCGATGGCGTAACGGTGTCGATGGGAATCGCTTATTACCCCATCCACGGCCGTACGAATCAATCCCTGATACAAACTGCCGATAAAGCGCTTTACCGAGCGAAGGAATTAGGGCGGGACTGCATTGTCACGGCGTCGGAGGAGGCACAAGACAATGCGACAGCCGATTGGTCATTCCGGACCTCGTGAACCTCATCAACCAGCGCCCATCCCGGTGAACGTCGGACATTTTTTCGGCTTTGACGGTCGGTTGGTCAGCCGGACGATTGCGCTGCTTCGTTGCTGCTGTAATGATTTTTTGCTGTAATGATTTTCGTTGACACTGCTTAAGGCTCCGCGTATATTGAAGTTCCGTGATGCGCTTTCCGGGAAAGCCATTACGGTTTTTTATTTTTAGGACGAGCGCGCGACTTGGAGCCGTCTGTTCTCATTCATCGCAATCCTAATTTAGTCAACCGATGAGCGTTGTGGCGATTATCCCGGCGCGTTACGGTTCGACCCGTCTTCCGGGAAAGCCATTGGCTGACATTGGCGGCAAACCGATGATCCAGCATGTATACGAGAGCGCTTCGAAGGCGCGGGGACTGGATCGAGTCGTGGTGGCAACGGATGACCGGCGCGTCGAACAGGCCGTAAGAAGCTTCGGCGGCGAGGTGATGATGACTTCGAAACACCACGCCAGCGGCACGGATCGATTGGCTGAGGTGGCGCGCAAGATCCGCGCGGATTGGCTGGTTAACGTGCAAGGCGACCTGCCATTCATTCATTCCGATACAATCGTGCGGGCGATTCGGCCGCTCAGGCGGGACCGGACAATTCCGATGGGAACGGTATGCACGGCGATCTACGAAGAAGAGGAATGGCGTAACGCGAATATCGTCAAAGTTCTCACCGATCGCGCTGGCTTTGCGTTGTATTTTTCCCGATCGCCGATCCCTTATGTTCGGAACAGCGTCGTTGATCCATACCACAAGAAAATCCGAGCCGATCGGCGCGTCTGGGGCTATCGCCATTTAGGGCTGTATGTATATCGACGCGATTTTCTATTGAAGTTTGCGCGTCTACGGCCGACCGCCTTAGAACAGATCGAAAGTTTGGAGCAGCTGCGGGCGTTGGAAAACGGTTATCGGATTTACGTTGCAGAAGTTGACGAGAATGGAGTCGAAGTCGATACTCCCGCTGATCTGAAAAAAGCGGCGCGCTACTTAAAGGCGCAACTAAACTGAAAGGGACTTATGGCGAGCGCGAAAAACAAATTCATTTTCGTTACCGGCGGAGTCGTGTCCTCTTTGGGCAAAGGGCTGGCAGCGGCGTCCATCGGCGCGCTGTTGGAAAGCCGCGGCCTCAAAGTGACGATGCTGAAGATGGATCCCTATATCAACGTCGACCCTGGCACGATGAGCCCCTTCCAGCACGGCGAGGTTTTCGTTACCGATGACGGCGCCGAAACCGATTTGGATCTGGGACATTACGAGCGCTACGTCTCCACCCCGATGGGACGGAAAAACAACTGTACGACAGGCCAGATTTACGAAACCGTCATTGCCAAGGAACGACGGGGCGATTATCTCGGCGGAACGGTTCAGGTCATCCCCCATATTACGGACGAGATTAAGCAGCGTATTTTGGCGGCGGCAGAGGGTTACGACATCGCCATCGGTGAAGTGGGCGGTACCGTCGGCGACATCGAAGGATTACCGTTTCTCGAAGCGGTGCGTCAGATAGCGTGGGATTGGGGCCGTGAAAACGTTCTGTACATTCACCTGACGTTGGTTCCATACATCACCGGCGGCGGTGAGCTAAAGACGAAGCCGACGCAGCATAGCGTAAAAGAACTGACCGGATTGGGCATCCAACCGGACATCTTGCTTTGTCGCACCGACCGTTTTCTGGACAGAAAAATCAAGACGAAGATCGCTCATTTCTGCAACGTTGCCGAAAACGCCGTCATCACCGCCAAAGATGTTGAGTGGATTTACGAAGTGCCGTTGGTTTTTCACGAAGAGGGTCTCGATGAGCGCGTCGTCGAGAAACTCAATATCTGGACTGGCGCGCCCCATCTGGAAAATTGGCAGAGGGTGGTTCAGGTTCTGAAGAACCCGAAAGATTCGGTGCGGATCGCGGTTGTCGGCAAGTACATGAGCCTCAAGGAATCCTACAAGAGCTTGTTGGAGGCTCTGGTGCATGGTGGAATCGCCAACGAGGTTCGTGTCGAGCTCAATTGCATCGAAGCCGAGAAGATCGAGCAGGAAGGAACGGACCCACTGCTGAAGCAAGCCGACGGGATCCTCATCCCCGGCGGTTTCGGCGACCGCGGCAGCGAAGGCAAGATCGCGGCAATCCGCTATGCGCGCGAGAATCGGATTCCCTTCTTTGGCATCTGTCTCGGCATGCAAATGGCGGTAGTGGAGTTTGCTCGCAATGTTTGCGGACTGCAGAGCGCCAACTCCAGCGAGTTTGATTTGCAAACGCCGCATCCGGTCATTCATCTAATGGCCGAGCAGAAAGCGATCGACAGTAAAGGCGGAACCATGCGCCTGGGCAGTTATCCGTGCCTTCTCCAGAATGAGACTCTGGCGGCGAAATTGTACGGCAGAGAAAAGATTGCCGAACGCCACCGCCACCGCTACGAATTTAACAACAGTTATCGTGCGGATTTTGTCGCCAAGGGGATGGCCTTGAGCGGCTTGTCGCCCGATGGCAACCTGGTCGAGATCATCGAGTTCAAAGACCATCCATGGTTTCTCGGATGTCAGTTTCACCCGGAATTTAAATCGCGGCCGATGGCGAGCCATCCTCTGTTCCGCGGTTTCATCGAAGCGGCGATAGAAAACCGAGAAGCTGTGGCGGAACTACCGCGCATGAAAATCGTGCGGACCTAAAGGTCGATCCGGTTGCCTATCCATGTCCACCAAGCGGATCAGCATAGGAGACCTTCAGATAGGTGGCGATTTGCCGGTCGTCGTGATCGCCGGACCTTGCGTCATCGAAAGCAAAGAGTCGGCTCTAGGGCATGCGACCGCCCTTAAAGAAAAGGCCGATCGCGTCGGGGTTCCTTATATTTTCAAATCTTCTTATGACAAAGCCAATCGCTCTTCTGTGCGGTCGTTTCGTGGGCCAGGATTAGAAAAAGGATTGGAGATTCTCGCCGAAGTCAAAAGGAGAGTCGGTGTGCCAGTCCTTACGGACGTTCACGAAATCGATCAGGTTGGGCCGGTCAAAGAGGTTGCGGACATTTTACAAATTCCCGCCTTTCTCTGCCGACAAACAGATTTCGTCATTGCGGTGGCCAACTCGGGAAAAATTGTCAACGTGAAAAAAGGACAATTTCTTGCGCCCTGGGACATGCGTAATGTCATCGAGAAAATTCGTTCCACCGGCAACGAGCAAATTCTTCTTACTGAGCGGGGTGTATCTTTCGGTTACAATAATCTAGTTTCCGATATGCGTTCGCTGGTGGTCATGCGCGACCTGGGCTATCCGGTCGTATTCGACGCGACGCATAGTTTGCAATTACCCGGCGGCCTCGGCAATGCGTCCGGTGGTGAACGCAAGTATATTCCCGCGCTGGCCCGCGCAGGAGTGGCGGCAGGTGTAGACGCGCTGTTCATGGAAGTTCATCAAGATCCCGATCATGCCTTGAGCGACGGCCCCAACTCCTTGGACTTAAAAGACTTCGAAAGATTGCTCCAGACCGTCAAAGCCATCGATAGTTTAACCAAGGGAAATTAGCAGAGTGAAATCAGCAGAGCTTCTTAAACGCGCAGCAGAGGTGCTGCGAGTCGAGTCCAATGGGATTCTCTCGATGATCGATCGACTCGACGAAAGTTTCGTTCGAGCCGTCGAAGTGCTGCGAGGCTGTCGCGGCAAGGTTGTTGTGACCGGAGTCGGCAAATCGGGATTGATCTGCCGCAAGATCGCGGCCACGTTGGCCAGCACCGGTACCCCGTCATTTTTCATTCACGCGGGTGACGGCGTGCACGGCGATCTCGGAATGATAATGCCGGGAGATGTAATTCTCGCTCTTTCCAACAGCGGTGAAACCGACGAGATCCTCAAGGTGCTGCCTCATTTCAAGTTTCATGGTCTTAAGCTGATCGTGATGACCGGCAATCCAGAGTCGACGCTTGCCAAAGCGGGTGACATTGTCCTGAACGTCGGAGTCAAAGACGAGGCCTGTCCGCTGGGTTTGGCGCCAACAACCAGTACTACGGCGGCTTTGGCAATGGGCGATGCCTTGGCGGTGGTATTGCTCCAAGAGAAAGGCTTCAACGAAGCAGATTACGCCGTTCGCCATCCGGGCGGGACCTTGGGTCGCCGCTTGCTGCTCCGCGTGGAAGATCTGATGTGCCGCGGCGAGCAATTGCCGTTGGTGCAGGCTGAAACCTCTGTCAGGGAGGCCCTGTTCGAGATAACTTCAAAGCGCCTGGGCGTCACAGGTGTGATCGATTCAAAAGGCAAGCTAGTTGGAGTTATCACCGATGGCGACTTGCGTCGCGGACTACATAGCATGGGCGATATCTTGGCTCTTCAAGCCAGAGACATCATGACAAGCAATCCTAAAACCATACCAGCCGACACTTTGGCTACGGAAGCCGTCGCTGTGATGGAACGGTTTTCGATTACGTCCCTCTTTGTTCTTGATGGCGACAGCAAAAAACCTCGCGGCATAGTTCACCTCCATGATCTCGTCAAAGCGGGCCTGTAGTCTGCGCCGTGAAAATCACTGCTGCAGTTCGTAAGAAAGCCAAAAAAATAAGGCTGCTCCTCCTTGATGTCGATGGCGTCCTGACTGACGGACGGATCATCATCGACGACCGCGGTGTCGAGACGAAGCAATTCCACGTACGAGACGGGCAGGGAATTTCCTTGCTCCAACGGGCGGGGATTGACGTTGGGTTTGTCACGGCGCGCTCTTCGAGGAGCGTGATTTTCCGCGCGAAGGAGTTGAGCGTTAAGCTCCTGCGCCAGGGGGTACAAAACAAACTCGACGCCTATAATGAGATCAAACGCAGCAGCGGTCTTAACGACGATCAAATTGCCTATGTGGGCGACGATATTGTCGACCGACCGGTTCTTGAATTGGCGGGGCTGGCAGTTTCTGTGGCTGATGGCTGGCCAGAACTGGTTTCGACTGTCGATTTTGTAACGGCCGCCGCGGGTGGTGAAGGAGCGGTTAGAGAGGTAGCGGAACTGTTGCTAAAAACCCAAGGGAAGTGGTGAAATCTTGCAAATTGAGGAACGTAACTCCAAGCAGCTCCCGGAGCTCCCTAGGAATTCAAAGCAATTTTCGTGCCGAATACTTTACACTACTTCTAAAGAATGATACTTTTGCATGTAAAATTACTGAATAACCATGCGCAAAGCTAGACGGACCATTTTACTGTTAGCGATTCTCCTGTCCCTTGGCGGTGTCGCCTACAAAGCGACGGAGTTCGTTCAACGGGTACAGAAAGAAATCAAGAAAAATCCTATCAAAGCGTTAGACTACCTGCCGGAGTCAGCACTTCACATGAAAGAATTTCATAGGGCCAAAATCGAAAATGGCCGCAAAATTTGGGAGCTCTTCGGCGACGAGGCAAGTTATTTCAAGGAGCAGAAGGAAGCCATTATAAAAAAGCCAAGGTTCTATTACTACGACAAAAAGGGGGAGGTTGTGGAAACCACTGGCGACGAAGCGCACCTTTACATCAATGAAAAGGAACTTGAGAGAATGGAACTCCGTGGCGACATCCAAGTTTCGTTTCAAGGGTACCTGCTCAAGTCGGAGGAAGCCAATTATTTGCCGGCGAAGGATCAGGTCATCCTGCCGAACCGCACCACCGTCGTGGGAGAAGGGATAGAATTGGAAGGCTCGAGCATGGAGATTGAGTTGGAGGACAGGAAGATTCGCTTGGTGCATCGCGTGAAGACAAAAATTGAGCCCGAGAAGTTGGCGAAGAAAAAGAATAAGCCTAGTCCGGACCAGCGGGTCGGGGGATAGCATGCGGCGCGCGATGCTCCATTTCCCTATTTTATTCTTCATACTATTATCCAGTCACGCTATGGCAGCAGCGCCGGCGAAGAATGACGCAAAAAAGGATGAGATCAAGAAGGCGGATGATGGCACAAAGAAGGATGATACAAAGAAAAGCTCCACCGCTTTCGAATTCAACAAGAAAGACCCGGTCTTCATCACCGCAGATTGGATGGAAGTCGATCAGAAGCAAAATACCATTACCTACAAGGGGCGCGTTGTGACTGTGCAGGCCGAAATGACGATGCGCAGTGAAACACTCACTGCATACTACGATCCGGAAATGAAGCAGATGAAACAGATCATCGCCGAGGGGAAAGTTAACGCGACGCAAGGCAATCGCGTCGCAACGGGTGAAAAAGCTGTTTTCGATGACAAGGCTAAGACTGTAACCCTCACGGGGAGCCCGGTGATGCGCCAAGGCAACAGCCAAGTTAGCGGCGTCAAGGTCATTTACTTTGTTGAACAAGACAAGTCGATTGTCGAAGGCGATGATAAGAATAGAGTGCGAGCGACGATATTCCCTGAGGAGTTGAAGAGCCGGGAGCAAGGGGATGCCAAGTAGAGATGAGCGTCCTCAAGGCGGTGTCGGTCGCAAAATCCTATGGCGGGCGACGCGTGGTCGACGGCGTTAATTTGGAAGTGAAAGGCGGCGAAGTCATTGGCTTGCTTGGTCCCAACGGCGCAGGTAAAACCACGACGTTTCATATGATGGTTGGCTTGGTACAGCCGGACGAAGGGCGGGTTTTTTTGAATGACGAGGATTTGACCGGCGCGCCGATTTATCAACGGGCGCGCGCCGGCATCAGTTATTTGCCTCAAGAATCGTCCGTTTTTCGTCGCCTTACGGTGGAAGACAATCTGAGGGCGATCTTGCAAACTCTCGATCTCAATACCGCAGACCAACAAGAACGAGCTGACGCTTTGATGAAAATGCTCGGTGTCAGCCATTTGGCTACGCACAAGGCTTTTACACTCTCCGGCGGCGAGCGGCGCCGGGTGGAGATTGCGCGCGCGCTAGTCCTTTCGCCGTTTTTCTTGTTATTAGACGAACCTTTTACTGGAATCGACCCGATCGCCGTGGCGGAGATCCAAAAGATCATTCGCCGGTTGATCAGCAGTGGCATCGGCATTCTCATTACCGATCACAACGTGCGCGAGACCCTAGGCATCTGCGATCGGGCTTACATCGTCAATGAAGGCACGATTCTCGAAGAGGGTACGCCGGAAACCATCGCCGCGAGCGCTAAAGCGCGCAAATTCTATTTAGGAGAAGGCTTTAAGTTCTAAATATGGCCTTAGAAATTAGACAGGTTCAAAAGCTCGCGCAACAGCTGGTCATGACCCCGCAGCTGCAGCAAGCGATCAAACTGCTGCAACTTTCTCGGCTTGAGTTGGAAGAAATGGTGCTCAAGGAGTTGCAGGAAAATCCCGCACTGGAAGAGGGACCGACGGAGGAAACCGAGAGCAGCGAGCAACCGAGAGCCGAAATCCAGGCTAGCCCTACTGGCGATACATCGGAGCTGGTGATTAACCGCGAGATCTCTGCTGTCGATAAAATCGGCACGCTGGACTGGCAGGAGTATCTCGATACCCATTCCAACTCGATCCACGGTTCTCTGACCGCCGAAGCGACGTCTGAAGATAGCGACTCGCCACCGTCGTGGGAGAACAGCCTAACGAAAAAGACCACGCTGGAAGATCACCTCATCTGGCAACTACGCCTTTCCAAGATCACCGAGCAGGAATCGGCGATCGGCCAGTATATGATTCAGAACCTGGATGAAAACGGTTACTTGGCCGTCACTATCGAAGAAATTTGTAACGCCACGGGCAGCACACCTGAAGATGCCGAAGCCATTCTCAAGCGCATACAGTTTTTTGATCCCGTCGGGGTTGCGGCGCGTGATTTGCGCGAATGTTTGTTAATCCAGCTTGAGAACCTGCAGTTGAGGAATAGCTTGGCAGCGCGCATCGTCGCTGATCATCTAAGTTTTCTCGAGTCTAAACGCTATGAAAAATTGGCCAAAGACTTGGGTGTCACCATCGATGAGATTGCCGACGCGGCGCATGTGATCGCGTCCCTTGAGCCCAAGCCTTCGCGCGGCTTTGAGCAAGATGAGGTTCGCACGGTCTTGCCCGATGTCTTCGTCGAAAAGGTCGGGGATGAGTACCTGATTTACTTGAATGACGACGGCGTGCCGCGGCTGCGGGTGAGTTCACTCTATCGGCGCATGGCCGGCCAGGAGGGAGCGGAAGAAGAGCAGGCGCGCCAATACTTACAAGAAAAGGTGCGCGCGGCCACCTGGTTGATTAAGAGCATCCAGCAGCGTCAGCAAACCCTATTTCGCGTTACTCAGAGCATTTTCAAGTTTCAACAGGAATTTCTCGAACATGGGGTGAAGCAACTCAAGCCGATGGTCCTGCGCGACGTCGCGGAAGACATTCATATGCACGAGTCCACTGTCAGCCGCGCTACGGCCAATAAATATGTTCATACGCCGCAAGGGCTGTTCGAGCTCAAATACTTTTTTCAAAGCGGCCTTAAAACTGGCAACGGCGAAGATGTCGCCAGCGAAAGCGTCAAAGAGAAGATCCGTGGCATCATCGCCACCGAAGATCCGCGCCGGCCATACAGCGATCAGCATATCGCTTCCATGTTATCGACCGATTCCATCGATATCGCGCGGCGCACCGTGGCAAAATATCGCGAGGCGATGGGCATACTCCCCTCTTCGAAACGCCGGCAACCATTCCTGCGCCGATAACTGCAGGAATCAATTCGACTCGATGAGCGATATCAAAGTTTCCGTGACCTTTCGGCATACGCAGCCAACCGCGGCCCTGAAACTGTACGTTGAACAGAAGATCCACCGAATCGGCAAATATTTTTCACGTCCCTTGGACGCCCGTGTGATTCTCGCCGTAGATTCGAAAGAATGCCAAATAGCGGAAGTCGAGCTGCACACGCATGGGACGATGATTCACGGAAAGGAACAACATCAAGATCTATACGCGGCTATTGACTTGGCGATCGACAAAATTCAGCGCCAAATAAAAAAGCAAAAAGAAAAAACCAAGCTCGCTCGAAGAAGGTCACAGGCGTGAAAATCACTGATTTCCTCACGGTTCAAACGATTATCCCGGCTCTGTCCAGTCGTGAAAAGAATGCAGCGCTTGAGGAAATGGCCAATTGGCTGGTGTCCTATCATCGTCACTTAAACAAGCAAACTGTCCTCACCGTGCTCTTAGAGCGGGAAAAAATCAGCACGACGGCCATCGGTGAAGGCGTCGCGATTCCGCACGGCAAACTTCCCGGTGTTGAACGGGTTTTGGGAGTTTTCGCGCGCAGTCCGCAGGGAGTGGATTTCGCTTCTCTGGACGGCGGACCCACCCATCTATTTTTCGTGCTGATCGCGCCTGAGAATGCCGCTGCGGATCACTTGAAGGCCCTAGCGCGGATTTCCCGGCTGCTCAAAGATGAAGCTTTTCGGCGCCGCCTTATGGAAGGTCAGACCAGTCAGGAACTTTTTAATATCATTGCTGAAGAGGACGAAAAGTTTTGAGCAACTATGACCGATGGGTTGGACATCATCATTATTACTGGCCTCTCCGGGTCCGGGAGAAGCTTTGCGATTCGCGCTCTCGAAGACAACGGGTTTTTTTGCGTCGATAATCTACCCGCACTGCTCATTCCAAAATTCATCGACCTCTGTCAGGGCTACCAAGAAGAAATCAGGCGCATCGCGCTCGGCGTAGATCTCCGAGGCGGGCAGTTCTTGCAAGCATTACCGCAGGTTCTCGCCGATATGCGCGGCGCGAACCATCATGTTCAGGTGGTCTTTTTTGACGCCTCGGATGACGTCTTGCTCAGGCGGTTCAGTGAAACCCGCCGGCCGCACCCGTTAGCCGGGCAAGGTTCGATCCAAGACGGCATATCGCGCGAGAGGAAAGCCTTGGAATCAATACGCGCCCTCGCCGACAAAGTGATCGACACGAGCGACTTTAACGTGCACCAGCTCAAACGGGAGATGGAGCAACACTTTTGCCAGGCTCCGCAGACCCGCCGAATGGCGTTGTTTTTTACATCTTTCGGATACAAATTTGGCATTCCCCACGATGCTGACATGATTCTGGATGTGCGGTTTTTGCCCAATCCGTATTTTGTCAATGAACTGCGGGCACGCAGCGGCCTCGAATCCGAAGTCAGAGAATATGTTCTCGGAAACCTGGAAACGCGCGTGTTTCTCGATCGTCTTTATGCTCTTCTCGAGTTTGCTTTGCCCCTCTATGAGCGCGAAGGCAAGAGCAGCCTCACTCTGGCGCTCGGCTGTACCGGTGGCCGACATCGCTCGGTGGTTTTGGTCGAGGAGTTGCAAAAGCGATTCGGCGCGGAGAAATTTCCTATCCATATCAAGCATCGGGATATCGATAAATAATCCATGAGTAGAGTCGTAAAAAAACTGGAAATCACCAACAAGCTAGGATTGCATGCGCGCGCGGCCGCGTTGCTCGTGCAAACCGTCAACAGATTCTCCGCACAGGTCACTCTCTCCAAGGACGGTCAATTCGCCGATGGGCGAAGCATCATGGGCGTGCTCACCTTGGCTGCAACTCAGGGCAGCAATGTTCAAGTTGAAGCGAATGGCGAAGACGCCGAACGTGCCGTTAGGGCCATTGAAAAGTTGTTTGACAGCCGCTTCAACGAAAACGAGTAAGGTTGAATCCCCCTCTCGTATTCGCTATACAGAGTGGATTAAAAATTGACTTTGGCGGGCTGCTGGAGGTTATTCGCATGGCTGGTAAAGATTTTTTGTTTACTTCCGAATCTGTTTCCGAAGGTCACCCGGATAAACTCTGTGACCAGGTTTCGGACGCAATTCTGGACGCCCATTTGGCGGGAGATCCTAACAGCCGGGTGGCCTGCGAAAGCCTCGCTAAAACCGGCATGGTCGTGGTCGCGGGTGAAATAACCAGCAGCGCAAAAGTCAGTTACGTCGATATCGTTCGCGAAGTGGTGCGCGAGATCGGTTACACCGATTCCGCGATGGGCTTCGATGGGCATACCTGCGCGATTTTAACGGCGATTGAGCAGCAATCGCCGGATATCTCGCAGGGTGTGACGGAAGGCGAGGGCTTGCACAAAGAACAGGGCGCCGGCGATCAAGGCATGATGTTCGGCTATGCCTGCGATGAAACGCCTGAACTGATGCCGTTCCCCATCCAGATGGCGCATAGTTTGGTTCATTACCTTGCCAAGGTTCGTAAGGGTGGTGAGGCCTATTTTTTGCGCCCCGACAGCAAATCCCAAGTGACTGTGGAGTATCGTGACGGCAAGCCGGTAAAAGTCAAAAACGTGGTCATTTCCACCCAACACAGTCCTGACGTCGACTATACAAAACTTCGAGATACCATCATCGATGGGGTCATCAAAGCGGTGATTCCCGTCGATTATCTCGACAAAGACACCGTCTTTCATGTCAATCCCACAGGGCGCTTCGTGATCGGCGGGCCGCAGGGCGATTGCGGTCTCACGGGACGGAAAATCATCGTTGACACGTACGGCGGCATGGGCCGCCACGGCGGCGGCGCTTTTTCCGGAAAAGATCCATCCAAAGTCGATCGCAGCGCGGCCTACATGGCGCGATATGTCGCCAAAAATATTGTGGCAGCGGAGTTGGCGCAACGCTGCGAAGTGCAACTCGCCTACGTCATCGGCGTGGCGCAACCGGTTTCGGTGCTCGTCGACACGTTCGGCACCGCGGTGATCCCAGAGGAAGGTATCGCCAAGATTGTGCGAGACAATTTTGATCTCAGTCCCAAGGGCATTATTCAAACCCTCGATCTTAAACGACCGATCTATCGTCCAACAGCCGCCTATGGTCACTTCGGTCGCGCTCCGGAAGACGGCCTTTTCACCTGGGAAAAAACCGACCGGGCGGCGGATCTCAAGAAGGCCGCGGGCCGGGTCTAAGTCAAATAGGAAGCGGAGGAAGCGGTTACGATGGCGGGAAAGAAATACCACGTCAAGGACCTGCGGCTGGCCGATGGCGGGCGCAAACGGATTCTCTGGGCCGGCCAAGACATGCCGGTTCTTCAGAGAGTCAAAGAACGGTTTCAGAAAGAAAAGCCGCTCCGCGGCATGCGCTTTTCGGCG
>DASXSW010000601.1:0-4491 GCA_036505755.1 Binatia bacterium
GGCTCGACCCAGTCTTCGGGGAAAATCGGCATTAATGAATTCGTCGCGGTAAGAATGACATCCATGCCGCGCACGGCTTGCTCGGGATTGTCGACGCCGCGAACCGTAATACCGAGCAGCTCGGCCGCTTCGTCGCAGAATCTTTTTCTCCTCTGCGGATCGCGACTTGAGACAAGTATTTCTTCAATAGGTCGCACGCTGAGCAAAGCTTTGAGAATGCCAAACGCGTTTCGGCCGACACCGAATAGGCCCAGCCGTTTTGAGTCTTCACGCGCCATATGCTTCGCGGCAATGGCGACAACAGCGGCAGTCCGTAAAGTTCCAAAAGGAAAACCCATGAAAGAAAGCAGCTCACCGCTGTCCGTATCGAAGAGCAGCGCGTACATTTTATCGCCGCCGCCCAACCCGCTGTTCGGTCCTAGTCTCACTCCGACCCGCCGCGATCCGAGCAGCGCGCCGGAAACCACGCGCAATCCAGTGCGCCCTCCGACTTGGATATGGTAGGGCGCGTGCGGCACGATCTGACCGCTTGCCTGCTGCTTGTGCGCGTCCTCGATGAGCTCAATCGCCTTGCTGAGATCGAGTAACGGTCTCAATTCATCCCGACTCAATAGTAAGGGCATTTCCCAGTCTCCGGTTTAGTGCGCTGATCCTCGGGTCTTAAACCATTTGAACGGCTTGAACGACTGGAACGTCTTGAACGCCGTGTCAGCTGCCTGACACGGCTAGTTCGTGCGCTCGCTTGCCGAGTCTTTTTCCGCCGCTCTTCGTCACCACCACCGTATCGCCCCACTGACATGTGTACTCGCCGTCCGACGATATCGCTGCCGGCTTGCAGACGAAAACCATGTTCTCCCGCATCGCGACACCGAGTTGCTTTGGGCTTTTGGCGTGGGGCGTGATGATCGGGCCGTCGTCACCCGCGCCACGGCCGTGCATGGTCAGCTCGCCTTTGGCGCCGTTCGCCGGCCCTGTTTTCGGCGCAGCGCTTGCCGCAGTTTTCTTCGTGAGCTCGGCCAACTCTCCGACAGTTATGCCCGGCTTAAGGCTTTCAAGCACTCGGTTGAAAATCTCCCGTTGCACTTTGATCAGCTCCGCCTGCACGGGATTGATTGCTTCTATGAACACTGGCTGAACTCCCTGCGACCGATAACCGATCCACGAGGCCTCCAGCTCGTTGATGATAACATCGCCGCGTTCAAGCAGGCGCATGCTTGGCCGCGTCAGGGTACGCTTAGGATTCTTTCCGGATACCCAGAAGCAATGAATCGGCAACTCAGAACCGTTGCGCGTCATCGCGTAGTGCACAGCGGCCCAGACTTCCCAGTCTTTGACGCCGACTTTTGCTGTCTCAATCTCCGCTTCAATCGCCAGCTCGTTGATCTCCATCGACTTGTCCAGAACTTCGATCTCTTCATCGCTTTTGACGTAGCGGACTTCGTCGAGGATCGCCGTCGCATCGACCAGCTCGGCTTTCGGAAATGCTTCTCGAATCTGCTTCCATGTGCCGTAGAAAATCGTGCCTTCCGGCGTGCGTGTGCCTTCGACTTCGCCGAGTCCGGTGATGCCGATGCGGCCGCGCTCGACGCTCAATTCTTTCAAGCGCTCGACAATCGCGCGTCCGTAATTGCGCCGCGCCTCGCGCACATCGCTCACCCAATCCTGCACGGTCGGCCAACGCGGCGCCGCCGAGGTGGCGATGGCGGTCACTTCACCATACGACGGAAAAACCGCGGCGACATCCGGCTCGCCGCCGCCGCAGTGGGTCAGGTAGCGCGTGTTGGCCTGGTAATCCGCCGAATGGCCGCTGTTCTGCGGCGTGACGATGACGTCGAGATTATGCCTCCCCATCAACTCGCGCACTGCCTTCCAGCGCCGGTCGCGCTCGGCGAGTGAGAAACGTGGATAGGGATAGAGATCAGCCATGATGGGACACCGAACCTGAACGTTACTATCACCAAAAGTTTTGAGAAGCTAGATTGATGGGCGAAACTCATCTCGCCAAATGACTGCAAGGACGTATGCAATACGCCCCTACGAAAAGGAAAACTTTCCTAGACTTTGCAGAATCTTTTCCCTCGCCCGCGAATGCGGGAAAGGACTAGGGTGAGGGGCAAACAGAATTGGGTGTAAGGAGAGTTGAGCGCCGAGTGGTGACCGGTGCGCTGAGCGCACCCTACGAAAACTAATGTCTTACGGGCGGAGTTCCCGGGACCGTAGAATGAAATAGATTTCTCCCTCCGGTCGAAATGACAGCTTGACCTAAGACATGTAACTTTGCGTTCTTGAGCGTAATTAGTTTGTCATTTCGAGCGCAGCGAGAAATCTTTCTTTCGTCCTTTCCTTTGCCGCCGCTAAACCTTCTTCACGATCAGCTGCAGTTCGCGTTTCCCCAAACGACGCGCACCGTTTTCAGTCACCGTGACCGTATCGCCGAGACTGGCCCGGCCCTTACCTTCTGCGGGACGAACTTGCGGTTTGAGAATAAAAGTCATGCCGGTCTGCAGCTCGATCTTTGAGAATCGTTCCAGGTCCTTATCTCCCAACAGCGCCGGTCCGTCGTCGCCCAGGCCGCGCGCGTGCATTACCGGATGATTCCACAGATATTTTCCCTTTCCCTGCTCCTCGACGGTTCGAGTGTAGACATCGAAGAGCGCGCCGAAGCTGACTCCCGGTTTCATTGCTTGGAGAATTGCGTCGAAGCAGGCGCGCGAGATATCAATCATTTTCTGATACTCGTCATCGGGCGCGCCGAGCACGACCGGGCATACTGCCTGCGCGGCGTAGCCGGCGTATTTCGCTTCGATCTCATCAATTAGCCGATCGCCCTTTTGGATTCGATAGTCGGTCGGCACGAAGGAGCTGTTACTGATTCCTGGGCCGGCGCTCAGAAAAAACAAAGTCGGCAACTCACCGCCGTTAGCGAGCATCGCATGCACCATAGCGCCATAGAGTCCTCTTTCGCTCACACCGGGATTGGCATTCTCGACCATCGCTTCGATGGTTTTTTCAACGATCGCCGCCGATCGTTCGAGCAGCGAAACTTCCTCGGCGCTTTTCACAGCGCGAATCTCCTGCATCATTTCGGTGGCGTTGACAATCTTCGCTTGAGGAAAGGTATCCTGAATCGCTTTTACTGAAGAGTAAGGAATGATTCCTTCCGGCGCGCGAAATAGACCGGCGAGTCCTGAAATGCCGATGGTGCCTTTTTGCAAGCCGAGCTCTTCGATCCGCTCGATCGCGTTTTGCCCCCATCGGTTCCGCCCATCGCGCACGTCCGAAACCCATTTCTGCGCCTGCTTCCACCAAGCGGCGCGGTTGAAAATGAATGCTGTGACCTCGCCGTCGCGGGGAAACACGGTGAAGACTTCGGTGGCAAAACCGCCGATTGTCGTGAGATAACGTGAGTCCCCCTGCAGCTGCTCCCAGCGACCGGTATTGGCTGGCAACAGCAAACAATCGATGCCGCGCCTGGCCATCTCGGCACGCACGATCTTGTAACGACGATCACGCTCTTGAATGGATAGTTGTGGAATCATTTTGTCTCACCTCATATCGTTTTGGTCGACGGGTTGAACTGCTTCAACGATTTGAACGTCTGTTTCGATTCCGGCGTAGGATGGGTTGAGCGTCAGCGATACCCATCGTTTGCAACGGTGGGTATCAGCGCTTTGCACCTCCACCTACCTACAACTAAAACGTCGCTTGAAGAACTCTTTAGTGTGATCGTCCTTCGAAGCGATGGCCGATCTGAATGCGGTTGCCAAAAGGATCGTAACCGTAGACTGTATGTCCGCCCTGCTCGTGCCACGGGATCTTCGTCGGATCCGGCCCCCAGTAATATTCTTTGCGGTTAAACTTTTCCAGGATCGGCGGATAGAGTTCCGGCGCGATGCGAAAATCGATGTGCGGCCCTTTGACCGCGCGCGTGCTGCGCTCAGCGACTTGATCGACACGGCGGAGAATTACTAATTGCCCGGTATTCGGAACAGTCAATGTAATCTGATCGTCGCCAGGCACTTGTTTCTCTTCTGTCAGTCCGAAGGTATCGCGATACCAGCTTTTTCCCTGCTCCAAGTCCGTTACCTCCACGCGCACGTGGCTGATTCTTCTGAGCGGCACGATCTTTCCTTGTGGCTTGTCGCTAACCGGATGGCGCCGAATCGCAAGCTCCATCGTATTGCCGTCGGGATCGAGAACAAAAAGTGATTCTTTGATCGGGCACGGCGCCGCATACTCAACCGGCCCATGAAATTTTAATTTTCTCTCCTCCGCGGCTCGAGCAACATCGGCAAGATGGTCCGCCGCAACTTCAAAGCCGTAAACCACGCCTTCCAAGGGCCGTGTGGGATTCGGCGAAATCGGAAAATCTTGCAGCGCGACGCCCCAGCCTTTGTGATTCGCCAATGTATAAAACACGATCTGCGGCACTTCACGATTGAGCCCACGCAGATTCAAGTTCGTCAGATGATCGATCTCGCCGCCCATGAA
>DASXSW010000602.1:0-4332 GCA_036505755.1 Binatia bacterium
CTCCAGTTAAATCTTTCAATCCACCGTTAGGTGGAGGATTGACTGTTGAGTGTGATAGCTGTGCTCAAGGCTTTACGGAAACCCTAAACCGTCACTGCTTATAAATGGCAGTTGCTACTATTTAGTTTTCAAAGACCAGAAGGGAGTCCCCGAAACGGGGGGCGAAAGTACTTTATAGGCAGCAAATGCACTGAAGTCAACCCTATTACAAAATATTTTCGTCAGCCGAATCAATGACCTGGGCAATGCGATTTTTGCCAACCTCGATGACGTGATGGCGCGCTCTGTCGAATTTAAAATTCACATCGTTTATCAGTTGAGCATCGACTTTCACGGCGTTTTGCGCCACCAGCCGACGCGCCTCGCTGGTTGATGTGGCGAATTTTAGATCCACCATCAAGCGACAGATCCAGATCGGCTCCGGAGCGGAAAACTTTTGCCGGATGTCTTTCGGCAGCGCTTTGTCTTGGAAGCGAGTCTCAAAATAATGGCGCGCTATGTCCGCCGCCGCGGCGCCATGAAACCGCTCAACCAGCTCCGCCGCAAGCGCCTTCTTGGCATCCATAGGATGAGTGTCACCTTTCTCAACTCTAGCCCGCAGAGCGGAAATCTCCTCGAGCCCTTTGTTGCTCAGAAGCTCGTAGTAGCGCCACATCAACGCATCCGAGATCGACATGATCTTGCCGAACATGTCTTCCGGCGCCTCGGTAATTCCGATGTAATTTCCCAGAGACTTGCTCATCTTCTGGACGCCGTCGAGCCCCTCGAGCAGCGGCATCGTCAACACGACTTGAGCCTCTTGACCATATTCCCGCTGCAGCTCACGCCCCACCAATAGATTAAATCGTTGATCTGTTCCACCTAACTCCACGTCGGCCTTGAGAACAACGGAATCGTAACCCTGCATCAATGGGTAAAGAAATTCATGGATGCTGATCGACTGCTGCTTCTGATAACGCTGCTTGAAGTCGTCCCGCTCGAGCATCCGCGCGACCGTATACTTCGCCGCCAGACCAATCATGGCCACCGCGTCCATTTTTTCCATCCAGCGGTGGTTGAATTCAACGATGGTTTTTTCCGGATCGAGGATTTTGAAGATCTGTTCCTTATAGGTTTCCGCGTTTTTCGCGACCTCGTCACCGGTGAGCTGTTTGCGCGTCTCGGATTTACCCGTCGGGTCGCCGATCATCCCCGTGAAATCACCGATGAGAAAGATCACTTCGTGGCCCAGCTCTTGGAACTGCTTCATCTTTTGAATCAGCACCGTGTGGCCGAGATGGAGATCCGGAGCCGTGGGATCGAACCCCGCCTTGATTCGAAGCGGCCGTCCTCGCTTGAGCTTCGCGATCAGCTCTTCTTCGGGAAGGATTTCGACCGCGCCACGTTTGATTATTCCGAGTTGGCTTTCAAGATCGACCATATTCACTGGTTCGCTTGCCAATGAACTCGCAGCCGGCGAATTTCTCGTGCTTTGCCGCCGTGGTCGTCGACGTCGACAATGACACCTTGAAGTGCGACGTTTTCCTCGGCGACTTCGAACTGGCGGGGTAATTGACTGAGAAATCCCTTGATGACGGTTTCCTTTTCCATGCCGATGACGGAATCGAGCGGACCGCACATGCCCACGTCCGTAATATAAGCGGTACCTCCCGGCAGAATCCGTTCGTCGGCCGTCTGCACGTGAGTGTGGGTTCCATAGACAATCGACGCCCTGCCATCGAGATACCAGCCCATAGCGTTCTTTTCCGACGTCGCCTCGGCATGCATATCGACAACCACTACAGGAGAACTTCGCCCATGCTGTTTGAGAATTTCATCGGCGCAACGAAACGGATCATCGACGTGATTCGGCATGAACACTCGGCCTTGAAGATTAATGACCAGCGCGCTGTAGCCATTTTGCTGCCAAAGACACCAACCTTTGCCCGGCGCACCGACGGGAAAATTAGCGGGCCTAAGCAGATTATCCTGATCGTCTAGAAATGAATAAATCTCTTTTTTCTTCCAGATGTGATTACCTGAAGTCAGAACCTGAACGCCGGCAGATAAAAGTTCTCTGGCGCTCTTGATATCGACCCCCATGCCGCCGGAAGCGTTTTCCGCGTTGGCGATCGCGAGGTCGATCTCCTCTTTCTTAATCAGTGATGGGACGAGATCCCGCACCGCGCGGCGCGCTGGCCGTCCCACCACATCTCCGAGAATCAAGATTCGCATACAGACGCATCCCGCTTACTTCGCATAGTCGACCGCGCGCATTTCGCGAATCACAGTGACCTTGATCTGACCGGGGTAGGTCATCTCGTTTTCAATTTTACGGGCTACCTCACGCGCCATGCGTGAAGCCTCATCGTCAGAAACCAAATCATGCTGGACCATGATCCGGATTTCTCGACCTGCTTGCACGGCATAAGATTTCTCTACGCCTTTGAAGGCATTAACGATTTTCTCGAGCTCCTCCAGACGCCGCGTATAGGTTTCCATCATCTCACGGCGGGCTCCCGGCCGAGCTCCCGAAAGAGCATCGGCAGCGTCGACTAACGGCGCCAGAATCGTTTCGGCCCTGACATCTTCATGATGAGCGGCAATCGCGTTGACAATCTTGGGTGATTCACCGTACTTCCGCGCCAGCTCGGCGCCGATGATCGCGTGGGAGCCTTCGACCTCGTGGTCCACGGCTTTGCCGATATCGTGTAGTAACGCCGCGCGACGCGCTTGTTTTTCATTTAAGCCCAACTCCGCCGCCATGGCGCCGCAAATGAACGCCGCTTCGATGGAATGCAACAACACATTTTGGGCGTAGCTGTAACGGTATTTCAGACGACCAAGGAGCTTGATGAGTTCCGGGTGAACGCCATGAACACCGACATCAAAAATGGCTTTTTGGCCTGCCTCGCGAATCGCCTCATCGATTTCTTGTTCCGATTTGCGCACCACCTCTTCGATTCTGCCGGGATGGATACGGCCATCCGAGACTAACTTCTCCAGAGACAAGCGCGCGATCTCGCGGCGAATCGGATTATGGCCGGAAATAACCACCGTTTCCGGAGTATCGTCGACAATTAGGTCGATTCCCGTAGCCGCTTCAAGCGCCCGAATATTCCGTCCTTCACGGCCGATAATTTTGCCCTTCAGCTCATCGTTGGGCAAAGCAAACACCGTTACCGAACGCTCGGCGACGAAGTCGCCCGCCAGCCGCTCGATCGCCAAAGCGACGATCTTTTGACTCTTGCGTACCGCTTCTTCCTTGGCTTCTTCTTCGATGACGCGAATCCGCTTTGCCGACTCGTGCTTGGCCTCTTCGACCATTTGATCGATCAGATTTTTTTTCGCTTCTTCTCGTGTCATGCCGGCGACTTGCTCAAGTTGCCGCCGCGCTTCGTCGACCCGCCGGTCACATTCAGCCGCTTTGTCATCGATATTTTTCTCCCGCGATTTCAGCGATTGCTCTCGCCTCACCAGTTCGCTTTCGCGTTTGTCAATGGTCTCCGCTCGTTTATCGAAACCTTCTTCTCTGCTGATCAGCCGCTTCTCGAGATTCTGCAGTTCGCGGCGGATTTCTCGTACCTCCTTTTCAAACTCTGTCCGCTCTTTAAGTACACTGTCTTTAGCCTGGAGCTCAGCCTCTTTCTTGATGGCTGTAGCGTCCTTCTTCGCCTCCTCAATGATTCGGACTGCGGAGGTTTTGGCGCCTTCTGCTTGCGTGCGTGCCTGTTTGCTGCGAATCCAAACAACTGCGCATGTAAGAAGAATTCCGCCAACCAATCCGCCAATTCCAAGCAACAAACTCTGATCCAATGACAACACCCCCTTTCACTTCAATCGAATAACTGTCATCGACTACATGCTGTTGCCGCAGTCGATTATTCTATTTTCGGTAATGACGTAATGAACTCCCTGATCCCACGATGCCGCCGGTAAACTATCGACGACTTGAATTTCATAGGCCAAACCAATGAAAAACCCCCGGTTGCCCAACTGAGCCAGCGCGCGATCGTACCAACCGCCCCCTCGCCCCAAGCGATGTCCCTGACGATCGAAGAGCACACCGGGTATGAAGACCGATAAGTTGGCGCAATCTTCCAGTGATAAGACGTTTGTGCCCGCGGGTTCCGCTATGCCGAACCGGCCCGCGACCAGGTCACGTTTAGAAATTACCTGAACGAATTCAGGCCCATCGCGCCGATGTAGCTTGGGGAAAAAAACTTGCTTTCTGACTCCGAGCGCGTCTTCTAGAATCGCTTCCGTCTCCACTTCGTTTTGTACCGGACTGTAGAGAGCTACGGAGCGAGCGGCGAGATACTGCGGGAGCTTAAGCGCTTTCGCCTGGATCGC
>DASXSW010000603.1:0-3847 GCA_036505755.1 Binatia bacterium
TTGCGGTGAGATGAACTGTTGCGCCGTAGCCCATGCGACCGACAATCGCCGGTCCGCAGTGAATGCCGACGCCGATTTTCAGCGGTTCGGCCAATTCCTCGGCCAGAGCTTGGCTCAATGCGCTGACATTGGCGACCATCGCCTTGGCGGCCGCGAGAGCTTGACGCGACCCCTCTTCGGGACCGCTGTCGACTCCGAACAATGCCATCACGCCATCGCCGATAAATTTATCCACCGTGCCGCCCGCGCCGACGATCGCTTCACCAACCGCCTCAAAGTAGCTGTTCAACAAGAAAACCAGATCATAGGGTAGCTTCTGTTCGGCGATGCCGGTGAACGTGCGTAGATCGGCGAACAGCACGGCAATCGTTCGTTCTTGCCCCGCCAGATAAGACGGTTGTGCGTAGCCGTCGCTTGGCTGCGCGTTGGCAGGCAGGAGTGGAGTCACTGAAATATTTCCCGGTGGTCTAAGCTGGCAAGCCAATCGGACGTTGGGCGGCGCGCCGATGCGCTGTAGAACTCTTTGTTCCGAAGCGCTTGCCGGCGGCAAAATTGACAAGCCGTGTGTCACTCGAATACGACAGGTCGAACAGCGACCGCGGCCGCCGCAAACCGAGGCGTGTGGGAATCCGGCAAAGCGGCTGGCTTCCAATACGGAAAAGCCCCGCGGCACCTGTGCCTCCCGCCCTTCCGGGTAGGTGATCCGAACTCTGCTGCGCCGCTGATTTACCTGGCGAATTGTCCTTGCGGCTAACACGCCGCCAAGACACGCCCAGAAGCCGACTATAATACCATTGTAGACGCTGACCAGATCTTGCCCTTCGTCGGCGCCTAGAGCGTTAGCCGTTCGCTTCGTCTGCTCGACCCAGCCGGGGTCGCGGGCGATCAAAAAATCGATCTCGCGCCCGGCCTGGGCGAAACCCAGCAACGCCAAGACCGGCAATAGTAGAGCAACCATGAAAAACAGCGCGGCATAGCGCGGATACAGCGGCCGGAGTCGTAGCCAAAAGTGAAATCCGATACACCCGTGGATCCACGCGATCACGATGAGAAGCGCCTGCCTGATGCCGTGAATGGGGCTCAATTTCCACAGCGTCAAAACGATTTTCGCGTAGGAATCCTCTACTCCGTACCATTCGTAGGTCAGACGGGTGCCGACAAAATGGACCGCGAGTAACGGAGGAATACAAAGACCCAACGTAAGCTGCAGCGCTTCCCACAACGGCATGCGCAGATGATGGCGTTGATAGATCGCCCACAACGCCAACCCGAAATGAGTTAGCAAAGAACCGTATAACGCGGTGGTGCCGATCGGGTTGCGCCATAAAGCCAAGAACCACGCTCGCCCCGCTTCCATGGCGTCGAGCGAGATCAGACCGAGCGAATGATTAAGCAAGTGAGTCGTCAGATAGGTCAGCAGGATCAGACCGGTGATTAGTCTCGTGCGGCGAACGTTCATAGAAGCGCGTTCACTTTACTACGATCCGCCGCGCCCAGTCCACGTTTGCAATGCGTCAGACGGTGTGAAAAATCCGTTCATGGTTCGACGGGGCTCACCACGAACGGAGGGAGCACAGGAAATCACGCGCTTTGTCGTTCGTCCTGAGCTATGTCGAAGGGCTCCTATCGAGTTTCACAAAGTCTGACCTAGGGCGAGGCGCGCCTTTCCTCGACTGCTTTGCCATCATCAAATCGCCAATATCGTTTGCCCGCGGCAGGACATCTCACATCCGGCCAATCCTGTTGACTCCCTCCATGGAGTCGTCCTATTTATGAAACCTGATTTTGGGTGAATTGTTCGCCGCTTCGGCAATCTCGGCGACGGATTACAGAAGAGGAGTTAAAACCATGAGAGATGGATTTAAGGTCATCGATGCCGACCGCCATGTGCTGGAGCCGTCCGATCTATTCGACAAATATTTACCTGCCAAATTTCGCGGGCGCGTCAAGATCGAAGGGCCGAACCAGTCGTTCCGCTCCGTCGATCGCGAACCGATTTCCGATGCCGATAAACTGCGTGACACGACGAAACAGCAGGACTACGGTTTCACCTTCGCCGGATCAAAACGATGGCGCGAGACTTTTGCCGACGCGTTAGCCGCCAAGTTCGATGCCCCATCCAACGTTCGCGACATGGATCGAGAAGGCGTCGACATAAGCGTGCTCTTCCCGACCCTTGGTCTCTACATTATGTGGCGCGACAACCTCGACCCCGAGCTCAGCGCCGCCATCTGCCGCGCCTATAACACCTGGCTGGCGGATTATTGCAGTTACGATCGGCAACGGCTTCACGGCGTCTGTCTTATTCCGCTGCAAGATCCGGCGCGCGCGGTTGAGGAGCTGCGCTACGCCAAAGAGAAACTCGGGCTCGTGGGGATTTTCTGGCGCCCAAACAAGCTCTGCGGCCGGACGCTTTCGAGCCCGGATTATTTTCCCGTCTACGAAGTGGCGGCCGATCTTGGCGTCACCGTCTGCGTACACGAAGGGGCGCGCACGGTGCTGCCACAAGCAGGCGCCGATCGTTACAGCGAGTTTGGCCGCCACATCGCCTGCCATCCGCTCGAACAAATGCTTGCCTCGTTGAACATGTGCGCCGACGGGGTTTTGGAAAAATTTCCCAAGCTCAAAGTCGCCTATCTCGAATCCGGTTGCGGCTGGGTCCCTTTTTGGCTCGAGCGCATGGATGAGCATTGGGAACACGAAGGACAGGGCCAGGCCAAAACCACCAGAGAAAAACCGAGCTTTTATTTCAAGCGCCAATGTTGGGCGAGCTGCGAAGCGGGAGAAGAGCTCGCGCCGGTCTTTATCGAGCATGTGGGCGAAGATTACTTGACGATCGCGACCGATTATCCGCACAGCGACTGCATCGGCAAGTTCCCCGACCGCACAGTCGGCGATCTAACGACCAACGATCGAATCTCAACTGACGCGCGGCGGAAAATCTTGTGGGATAATCCGACCCGCCTATACGGACTGGAGGTTTAACCAAGATGAGCAAGTTTCACGTAGTTTATTTTGGCAGCAACGACGTGCCGGTGAATTTGATCAAACCGATTCTCGCTGAGATCGACGCCGATATGACGATCCGGCGGCCGACCAACGACGCAGAAGTAGTCGAAATGGGCAAAGACGCCGACGGTATCATCATGCATGGGTCCGTGCCGCTTACTCGCGAGATCATTTCCCAGCTCAAACGTTGCAGGGTGGTGTGCCGCACCGGGGTCGGCGTTGACCGCATGGATCTCAAGGCCGCGACCGATCATGGCTTGATCATCTGCAACGCCGCGGGGTGTAATTCCATCGAAGTCGCCGAGCAGGCCATCGGTCTCCTGATTGCGATTTCGCGCAAGCTCATGCGCATGAATCAGTACGTGCGCGACGGTAAATGGCGGCGCCACACCGCCGAGCTGCACGCCTATCGCGGGCGCGTCTACCGCATCGCCGGACGAACCATGGGCATCGTCGGTCTCGGACATGTCGGCAAGCAAGTCGCGCCGCGCGCGCAAGGCATGAGGCTCAACGTGCAAACCTACGACCCATATCTCGATCCGAAGATCGCTCAGGACATGGGCGTGAAGATGGTTTCCTTCGACGAGCTTGTCGCGACTTCGGACTTCATCAGCGTGCATGCGCCGTTGACCAAACAGACGCGCCATATGTTCGGTGCGCCGCAATTCAAAGCGATGAAGAACACGGCCTATTTGATCAACTGCGCGCGCGGGGGGCTCGTCGACTCCGATGCGTTGTACGACGCTCTAGTCGCCGGCGAGTTAGCGGGGGCAGCTTTGGATGTCACCGAACCGGAACCGCTGCCGGCAAATCACAAATTGCTCACGCTGCCGAATGT
>DASXSW010000604.1:0-6487 GCA_036505755.1 Binatia bacterium
TGGGAGCATGCTTTCCTGCTCGACTACAAGCCGGCGGAACGCGGGAAATACATCGATGCGTTCTTCAGCAATGTCGACTGGGAAGCGGTCCACCGTCGACTGATAACGCCGGCCGCGGTGCGCGCAGTCGCTTGAGGCGATCTTCATAGTGACGCCACCGGTCGTAATTTACCGACCAGTGGTTGCGCGAGACTCCTCACTCGGGTGCTCAGTTTAAACACACTGGGCACCACGAGTGGGTGTGATTTCCGAGCAAGAGTCAAGGAACGTCGGCTTCAAAGCCTGGGTTCTAGACTGGTCATGCTGGGCAGCAGCTCACGTTCGGCGTCCAATTCAAAGCGCCAAGAGTCCGGTATTTCCGAAAGCGGATGATACTCCGCTCACATTCGTTCGTAAACCGCACACGTTGCGTCCGAGACCTCATGTTGGTCATCGCGCCGCTTTTTTAGACGTTCTCGGATTGTGTTTTCATCAGCACGACATTCGATAAAAAGAATTGGAACGTTGAATCGGTTGGCCAAGTTAACGAATAGGCGACGATACTGCGGGTTGCCAAAGGTCGCATCGACGATCACGCCTTGACCGTTGGCCAATTGATCGTCGGCAGCCTTTAGCAGTGACTCGTACGTAAGCCGGGTAACTTCCTCGGCGTAAATGCCGCTTTGATAGCTTTCCCGCGCGCGGGTCGTCGGCGACATCCCGGCGAGCTTTTTCCGCACGCGGTCGGAAGCAAGCACAGAAAAGCCGGTTCGAGCTGAAAGCAAGCGAGCGACCGTCGATTTTCCGCTCGCCACAATGCCGGACACGATGAGGAGCATTGGCTTGCTCGCGCCTTTTGCGTAGCGCGTCGCAAGAAGAAAATATCGCAAAGCCTGCAAAGCTGCTTGTCTTCTCTCGTCCTCGCCAACGTCTTGTTCGTCGCTCTTTAGGCTCTCAACCTTGCCGCGCACGTAAGCCCGGTAACATTTATAGAACGGCAGCAGGGTGGCGATGCCAGGATCTCGAGCGGCCGACGCATACGTGGTCTCGAGCTTAGCGGAAAAATCAGCGTCGCCCAAGAAATCCAGATCCATCGACAGGAAACCAATCTCGGACGCTACGTCGCCGTATCTGAGCGCTTCATCGAACTCGACGCAGTCAAAAATTTCAATGTCGTTGACTAGACATACGTGTTCCGCACGCAAGTCGCCGTGGCCCTCCCGAACATGGCCTTCAGCAACACGCTGCTCCAGAAGATTTGAGTTCTCTTTTAGAAAGCCCTCGCTGTAGTCCTGAATCTTTTCAAAGTTACTCTTGTCGAGGGTGCGGCCAATGAAGCGACGGGTCTCGCGAAAATTGTCTCTGACTCTCGAAGCGATCGCTTGTGGGGATCCAAAACGTGGGGATTGCTCGCTCGCCGCTTTTTTGTGAAAAGCGGCGAGCTTCTTTGCAATCTCAGCGATATATCCCGGCTTTAACGACTCGTCGCGAATTAACGAGGTGAGCATCCGATCTTCCGGCAAGCGATTCATCTTGACTGCATATTCGACGATATGTTCGGGATCCGTAATTTTCTCGTCAAGATAGAAAGATCCATGTGCTCGGCAGATTCCGACCGTGTTCAAATAAGTATTTGGCGCAAGCCGGCGGTTGAGACGCAACTCTTCGTCGCAGAAGTGACGTCGCTTTTCTAGCGTGGAGTAATCCAAAAAGGGAAATTTAACCGCTTTCTTAACCTTGTAGACATAAGGTCCAGCAAGAAAAACATAGGATATATGAGTTTGTCGAAGTTCTACCTCCGGATTGTGTGGATAAAATTCCCGCCGCAGCATGGCGGCTATTAAAGGAGAGATGTTTTGTTTCATCGGAAGACGATTAAATAACTGTTATACGGCAAGTTAGCTCGACTCCTGTAATCGTTCCAGGCTATTGTGGCCGATTTCGAAAAACCTCGAGTTGCCTCATGTCGCGAGGGTTTTGGTTAAAGTGCGTAGAATTTTTGCGTGCCAGATAACTTGGGTAATCGACTGCGGCGAAACGGTTTTGACCAATTTTCCCGCCACGCAGCGATCCAGCGCTCACGCCATTCCCATAATTCTGTCTTCGCATGATTTAGTCCGCTGTATCGGGATTGGGACGAAATTTTGACTAGCTGTGCCAGAATCGACACAAGATAAATTTACCAAAATAAGTGGAAGCACCGTCCAGACGAACGCTATGTATTTTGGTACGACGCTTGCTCTGTTTATGCATATCGAGAGGAACGAAATGTTTGAGGAAAAAATCGAACGCAAAGATTTAGCAAAGATGCCGGCTGAGTATATTGAGCTTCTTGGGCGCGTGCTGACGATACAAGCCGACTGTGAAATCGGCGGACCACACCTTTATGTTAAGGACATGCTTCTCACGGCACCCAGTAAAGTTAATCAACTGATCGTCGCGCGAACGGCGGCGGAAGAAATGGACCACTATCGAAAAATTGCGCGCTTGGCTGGTGATATAGGAATAGACGTGTCCGGACTACTCAGTGTACCCAACCATGACCGTTATTTGGAGGCCTTTCGCGGAACCATTACTACATGGGAAGATTTCTCGGTCTTTGGTTTTTTGATCGATCGAGTCGGTCGATATCAACTCGAGGAGTTTCTCGATTGCAGCTATCTGCCATTACAGCGAATACTCGCAGAGATCCTCAAGGAAGAGATGGGTCATATCGGCTTCGGCACCAATCAAACTGCCGAGTTGGCTGCGAAGAATGAGGAAACTCGAGAGCGGGTCCAGAAGAGCGTCGATTTCTGGTACATCAAAGCGCTCGATATGTTCGGGCGAACCGACTCTGAGCGTTCCAATCGGTTTTGTCATTGGGGATTGAAGCGACGCAGCAATAGTCAAGCACGTTGGGAATTTATCAAAGAAGTAGATCCGCTCATCCAAAATATGGATCTTTTGGTGCCGGATCCAATTGAAGGTCGGAAGTATCTGTAGACGGTCCCGGGCCAAAACGATATCCCCGGTCCCCGCTTCGCGAACGGGAGTCTGTAGATTCATCGAAAACTGGTCATGCAGCCCCATTTCCGCACGGCGCTATGGTAATGGCGATCCCATCAGGATCTCTTCTCCAAGTGCTCCTTAGGCTCGGGCGACAATGAATCGGATTCAATAAATATGTGCTTAATATTCTCGTGATGCTTTCGGACATTCGCTTCAATTCGGTCGACGCATTTTTCTACCTCAACGGCGGACAGATCGTTGCGGAAGCGAAGATCCATGGCTAGCAGAACCGTGTCTGGACCGAAGTGCATAGTCAGCGATCGCTTGACCTCTTCGACGCCCGGGTCCGACTCCACCAAACGACGAATATGGTCCAACGTTTCGCGATCAGCACCTTCGCCAATCAGCAAACCTTTGGTCTCGTATCCCAACAGCGCAGCGACAGTCGCCAAGAGAAGGCCGATGACGATCGAAGCTGCGCCGTCGAAGTAAGGATTCTCTAGTTGTTCTGCGAGAAAAACTCCGAGCGCCGCAACGACGAGCCCCAAGAGCGCCGCGGTATCTTCAAACACAACGGTAAAGGTCGTCGGATCTTTGCTGCGCTGGATCGCTCTCCACCAGCGGTCACGGCCCTTTATCCTGGAAAAGCTCTTGAGCGCAATGAACAGAGAAATAGACTCAAATACGAATGCGAACGCCAAAACGACGTAGTTCCAAATCGCATTTTCCTGGGGCACTGGATGCAGCATGTGCAGCAAGCCTTCGTAAGCCGAGATGCCGCCGCCAACCGCGAAAATGACGAAGGCAACCATCAACGCCCAGAAGTAAAGTTCTTTGCCGTAACCAAACGGGTGCTCCGCGTCCGGAGGCTTCTTACTTTGTCGTAGTCCAAGCAGGAGCAGTCCGCCATTGCCCGTATCAACGAGCGAATGAATTCCTTCGGAAATCATTGCCGAGCTGCCGGTAAATGCTGCGGCTGTAAACTTCGTTGCAGCTATTGCTAGATTGGCGATAATCGCTGCATAGATTGCGTTCTTCGATTCCGCCACAGGTGCAAACTTTCTTTCAGCGATAGATCCAGCTGGACCAAATTAGTTTGGGTCGATATGAGCAAGCGATGTGCCAGTTCGTTCGTTTTCTTTATCGTCGGGAAGACGCAGATTTGCAACAATGATTTTGATGCAGTCCCGCCATTCGGACAAATATTTGCGAAACAGTTCAATATCCGTAGGCGCAACGCGTCAGTTGCCGAGAATCTGATGTGCGCTTGGGCGAAACAATCCGCGATCATAACGCTGCATCTTGGCAAGCGAGTAAATTTCCTGAGCTTATGGCATATGCCTTGCTCGTTTAACCTTGTAAAGTTGGTCTTATAATTCACGCAAACAAAAAATCGGATAAACAAATGTCATCGCCAACGACTCTCAAATTGGGCTGGAAAGCAGGTACCGAACAGTATTCTCCCGGTGAGTTGCTCGATTATGCAGTCACGGCGGAGCAGGCAGGCTTCGACTCGATCGATGTCAGCGACCATTTTCACCCTTGGAGTGAAAATGGACAGGCATGCTTCGTCTGGACTTGGCTCGGAGCGGCGGCAGCCAAGACTAAAAAGATTATTCTCGGCACTGGCGTCACGTGTCCCATATTAAGGTATCACCCTGCGATCGTCGCGCAGGCCGCCGCTACTCTGGGATGCCTAGCCCCCGGCCGGTTCTTTCTTGGTATTGGCACTGGTGAAGCTCTCAATGAATACTCGGCGACCGGCCTTGGCCTCCATACAATACAAGACAAGCCCAAATGAGCGAGGCGATAGAGCTGATCCGCGCTCTGTGGACCGGTGAAGCGGTCACCCATCGCGGCAAGTATTATCAAACACGAAAAGCGAAGCTCTACACCCGCAGCGACGAATCAGTCCCGCTCTATATTTCCGCCATGGTGCCAAACAGCGCGAGATTTGCCGGCCTATATGGCGATGGACTCGTTACCGTCGGCGGGGAAACTCCGGAGACTTACCACCAGATCCTGGAAAATTTTTCAGTGGGTGCGAAGGCCGCGGGAAAAGATCCGAACCGATTGCCACGCCTCATCGAGCTGGGCGTCGAATTTACCGACGATAAGGAAAAAGCCATCGAAACCAGGAAAGCGTTCTGGGCGGGGACGTTCGTACCGGCGCTGTTTACGGAAAAAATCTACACGCCAACGATGTCCGAAACCAACGGAAAAGCCGTTGGCTCCGATACCATAAGTGAATCGCTATGCATCTCCGCCGATCCTGAGGTACATATCAAGTTCGCGCGTCATTACATCGACCTGGGCTTTAATCATCTGGTCTTTCATGCGGCGGGCACCGATCAGCGCGCATTTCTCGAGGGATACGGCCAACATGTGCTCCCCCGGTTGCGGCAGAATTGAATCGGCGCCGGCCATGGCCGGATCCGACGAGACATTTTTGACGTAAAGGGGATGCAGTAACAGTTCCTGGTTTAGTTTCAGATATTTAACTGCGGAAGGAGGTTCGCGTTCGAGCGTTGGAACCTCGAATGCAAAGCCAACTGCTGCATTTCTTCAGCCATAAAGATTTTACAGTGGTACTGCCCGTCGACTTTTTGGTAAACGATAATAACCGAGTGAAGAGTCCAGACAATACGAAAAACGCTTACCTGAATTCTGTCAAGATGATCGCCCAAAGCACGCAAACGGTAAGACATCGTCGTCGGCGTCCGCGTAACTGTACCAAATTGACTTTTTCGTTTCTTTCGAGCCTGGGCGTCAAGGCGTGAAATATCGGCTGCGCGGAAACAGAACTGACGATTTGCTCTTGATTGTTGGGCGCCTTGCGACGAAAGATCATTGCCTCCAAGAGCGTTTCGCAAAATCGATTCGCCTTCTCTGGTTACGTAAGCACTCTCGACGACATACGACTGGTCATTTTTCTCTAGCTCGAAAGCCGCAATCCCAGCGGCCTCCAGCGACTGTCCGATCACTCTTAGCGATTTAGCATGCAACATATCTGCAGAGTTCTTTTACTTCGAAAATAAACAGACGCCGGCTCCAAGACGAATTTTAGCCCGCTGACAACTCCAGCATGAGAAAAAGCATCAATCATGCCTTAACAAACTGGGAGCATGGGGAAAGCTCTTTGCACATAGTGGACCATTATGCGTCCCAACCTAGGCAGTTTCTCGTGGTAATGCGTCCCGAAAATTGAACATGCAAGCGCAGGGGCGTGTTTTTGACTGAAATCCCGATTCAAACAGGGCGACGTGACGCCAATCGAAAAGTTGTCCAAGTATTTCCGCTTTTTTGCCGTCCGGTGAGTCGCGGTTAAGAGGGTAAAAATATTTTGCCTAGGCCAGAAGCTCGTAGCCACTACGCGACACAAAACTCGTTTTGGCCCTCTCTTTGATGGGGGATCTCCGATAGGAGCTTGATCATCTCGTCTGCGGCGGTCCGGATTTGGCGGATCAGGGAGTTCTTTTATTGGTGGTTTTTTCCGCCGCGTGGGTGGCTTTATGGG
>DASXSW010000605.1:0-6485 GCA_036505755.1 Binatia bacterium
GGTTTGATTCGGACATCGCGATGGGGTTGCATGCGAAACGTCATTGCCCAGAAAATTCCCTCGGCATCGCGCGGGTCAATGTCATCGTCCACGACAATGATCATCTTTGCCCCCACCGCGGGAGACTCATGGCAAGCGTCGAGAATTTCCACGGCCTGTCCCGGTTTAGGGTCGCTGACTTGCACACAGCATAGTCCCCAGCTTCCCGTCGATTCATGGAACGCGACTCTCGTCACATTTTCGAACTTGCTTCTTAAAAAGGAGAGCACATTGCCTTCCGCCCCCGTGCCGCGAATTTTGCTCGACTCCGACGGCGGAAATTGGCTCAGCATCGCGACGAAAATCGGATTTTTTCGGTGCGTGATACAGGTAATGTCCATGAAGGGGTTTAATTGTTGTGGATCCATGTATCCGGTAAATTCTCCAAACGGCGCCTCGGGCTCCATTAACTCGGTATTGATCAGCCCTTCGATCACGATCTCAGCATTGGCGGGAACGAGCAGATCCACGGTCTTCGCTTTGACTACCGGCACCGGCTCGCCCGCCAAGCCGCCTGCTACCGCATATTCGTCGACGCCGTAGGGAATCTTGACAACCGAAGCATAAGACACGCTCGGCGGCGCGCCGATCACGATCGCCGCCGGCATTGGTTTTCCGATCTTCTGCCACTTACGCCAGTGCTGCGAAATATGCTGCTGCCCGCCGGCGTTCATGCCGATCCGTGTGCGCGCTTTGACCATGCCGCGGTAGTTGCCGATGTTGCGCACTCCAGTTTCGGGATCGTAGGTGATGAAATGACTCGCGCTCGTGTACGGCGCGGCATCGAAGCCCGGCGTCGAGATCGGAATCGGAAATGTTTCGAGCCCCTTTCCCGGTTTGTCGAGCTCGGCGCCGAGCTGCACGACTTCCTGTACCGGCGCGTTGTCGACGAGGACAGGCTCGATCGGATGGTTGCGCGCCTCGGTCCAACGCTGGCTGATCCTGTCCGGATCGCATTGCAGACCCACCCCGTAGATCTGTCGCGAGCCGGCGAGACAAGCGATCACCACTGGGATATCGTAGCGCCGCCCGGATACATCGGTGATGTTGGTGAAAAAAAAGGCCTTGCGCTCCGATTCGGGGAGGCCGCGAAACTGGAGGCGGACCAGCGGATGGAGCTGCGTGTCTTTATTGATTTGACGATCGATGCGGACGAGCAAATGCGCGCGTTCAAGACCGTCAATGAGCTCGCGAATGTCTTTGTAATAAGTCACTGTGTCCTCCCTTGAATGCAGTCATGCTGAAGGCGATTCGCGCCCCCTTCGAATCCATAATCGCGCCTGCATCACTTCGCCGGTGGAATCGGTCCGGCGCCGAGCAATTGCTGCATCACTGACTTTACCTTCGCATCCTCCGGGACATCTTGGAGAAATTTTTCGATCTCTTCTCCAGATATCGCCTCCAGCGGCTCCGCTGTCATGCGCTCATAGTCCTTGGCGAATTGCGGGTCGCTCCATAGCCTCCTGAACGCCTGCCGCAACGCCAGTTGGGCTTCCTCGGGAATGCCCTTTTGAGTGAAGTAAACCGAGCTGCCCGGCCGGCTGTTATAGTAGAAACGCAAGAGATCCTTCTTGAGCTGAGTGTCAGCGTAGTCATTAACAGTCTCTGTTTTAGGAAACCCTGGCACCGCCTCCGCGCTGCGGCCTTTAATGTTCTTAAGCAGAACCGGCACGGTGAAACCCTCTTGACGCCAATTAGGTCTGTTGTGCACAAGATCGTAAAGCACTTCAGTTTTACCATCGGCTTCGCCTCGTTGGACCGCAATGTCCACTTCAGGACTTTCGTAGCCGACGACCCACTGCGGATCTTTGAGCTCGAGAACAAACGCCATGATGCGCCCGACGTTGTACATGGTGTGGCCGACGCTTCGCTCCGCGATTCGCAATTTATTATGGACTTTGAGCTTGGCTAATGAGTCGATGCCCAAGCGATGAATCAAAAGCGCATAAGGACCGCCGACACTCGGAGCTCCGAGATAAGTAAAGTCGCTCAAGCGATACTGCACCGTGAGATCTTTGGACGCGGCTCTGACGAATATGCTCGTGCCGATGTTGGCGATGGTCAGGCCGTCGTTTTTGATCGTCTTCGCCATCATGTTGCCGGCCTGGATGCCGCCGGCGCTGGCAACGTAAATCGAAATGATGTGAGGATTACCGGGTAAATATTTTTTTAGGTAAGGAATCGCCGTACGAACTCGCACGTCGCCAAGGCCGCCGGCGGAGCGGCCTTGAATGATGGTCAATGTTTTTCCCTCGTAGAAGGGCGCGCCCGCGTAAAACGCCTCTGCCCGTGGCAGCAGCACGACAAACACGCCGATCAGTAAGGCATCGCGATAACGCATGGCTAATTGAACAGGGCGGGTTCTTTGGACGTTCACGCGACGCAACGGAAATATTGCCGACTCCGCCACGGCCCGCTAGTTTTTCCTCCTACGTCATCGCTCCATTACTCCAACACTCCGTCACCCCATTCTTCCTACCTCGGCGTCTGCAACCATTTCTCCGGTTCCAGCCCCGGACGGTCTTTGTACTTCTCCGCAATGGCGCGAACTTTTGGATGATCCGCCGTGGTGATGCGGCCATCTTTGTACACGCAATTTTCGCCGATCTTGAGATCGCCGCCGCGGAGTTCCGCCGAGACATGCAGTAAATACGGAAATGTCTTGCTGCGCCGGCTGTTGCCCATATGAAAATGAAAGCTGCTCCAGTGGTGATGCTCGATGAAATGACGATACGGCGCGTTGGTGCATTGATGCGGTTCGAGAATCGCCGAGGGATGCACGCCGCCGTGAAATCCGCGAACTTCGTACGCCGCTACACCGAGATATTTGGAAAGAAACTGATAGAAGCGGGTCAAGGTCTCGGCTTCGGCGCCGCCTTCGAATTTCTTGATGTAGCCTTTTTCGATGAAAACTTTGACCGGCTGCTTGAACGGACAGGGCACGCCGATATGGCGGGCCCAGATGACTCCCACTTCATTGATGATGCCGACGCCTTCGGCATCGCGGGCGCGTATCGATGACCACACGCCTTCCGGAAACGGACAATAAACGCCGATATCGCGGTAATGCGCGTAGTCGTCCATATCCTCCGGCTTCACCACGTAGCCTTCGATATGCGAACCGTTAGGATGAGTCATCACCCACTTGGCGCCAGGCTTGGCGAGTGAGTTGGCTTGAATGCGTATCTCGGAAACCAGCTCGTACGGTGTTAGTCCCCAGTTGCTCGAAAGCAGCGACGCTGTCGTCGCCATGTTGCGCGCGAAAGGGGTCTTGCGCTCTTCGAGTATGTCGGGAATCTCGCGCAACTCCTCTTCGTAGGTGAGATCGACGGCGTTGCTGATCACCACGTCGGCGGCGCGCATGGCGTTGGCGACGACCGGCGGCACCCGCCAGGCCTTGCTCGGGTCGACGCCTTCGCCCCACAGGATCGCCGGTCGCGAAGGAATATCACACCAAACCACCGTAGCGTCGGCGCGCCGCTGGACTACCGCCGATTGAATCCAAGCGATGGTCTCTTGATCGACGATGTTGACGCCGCCGTAGAGGCCATCGTTAGCGGCGATGATCAGGACGTTCATGCCCGGCTTGACCTTGGCGCAGTTGTCGACCATGTCAGCCACGGCGATCGCCGCCTGTTTCGGAATGAGGGGAACAGAACTCATGAAATTCTCCGACAGAAAATTTGTTCAAAAGTTCAAGGGTTCAATGTTCAAAGTGCGCGCCTCGCGCATCCTGAGCATCGAAGGATCTTATCAGCACTAAGAAGGATCCTTCACTTCGTTCAGGACGGGCCCTTGAACCTTGAACTTTGAACGACGTTAAGATGCCACCTTCACCTGAGCGCGTCGCGCTTCCACCAACGGCCGATACTTTGCACAGAGCGCTTTCCATCCTTCGGCCTTTTTCTTCGCGCGTTCGATGGTGGTGTCGGAAAAATTGATGATTGGAGTGCGCGCCGGCCCTGGGTTAACGTAACCGGCGAATTCAATGGGCAGCTTCGCCGTCGCGCCTTCGTTTCCTCCCGGCCGCTCGCCTCCAGCCGCGTTCATGATTTCGGCGATGATTTGCAACGCTTCTTGATCTTTTCCCTCGTGACAGAGGTTTCTCAAATGCAACACCGGCCATGGGCCCATCCACGCATCGATCGACCAGCAGCCGGCCGAACCCATCCTATAGAACGGAAAGTATTGTGCCTGGTTCGTCATGACGCTGATCTTGCCGTGGATAATTTCCATCAAACGGACAAATTCCCGGGTATCGCGATGGCTGTCCTTCATACCGATAATGTTTGGACACTTGACCAGCCGTGGAAATACCGAGACCGGAATTTTCACTTTGTGGTTGACCGGATTGTGATATATCAGAAAGCCGAGCTTGGGAAACATCTCCGCGATCTGAGTGTAAAAGTCAGCCATGTATTCGGGCGACTGCGCGTCATAATAGGGTACGCCGAGCAGCGTTCCGTCGCCGCCGATGTCTTGGACGAACTTCAGCCGCTCGACAACTTCGCGCGCATTCGGGCTGGTTGCGCCGATGAACAGAGGGACGCGCTTCTTCACCGCATCGACGGTTGCCACGGCCAAAGTCTTGTACTCGTCCCAATGCAGGTTGTAGCACTCGCCAAAACTTCCCGTGGTGGTAATCACATCGATTCCATCGTTGATCATCCGGTCCACTCCGGCCCTGAGATTGTCGACGTCGATCGTGTTCTTCGAACTCAGATCACCGGCATCCTTGGTCGAAAAAGACGGCATCATCGCCATTACGCCTTGAACATCTTTCGCCGTAAGCATAACGATCCTCCCTTGTTCTGATTTTCTCAAAGACATATCCGGAAACCGCGCCCCTTGCAAAGTGTCAGAACGGTAGTGGTTTGGTTAGCTCAAGATCTCTCACTTCGTTCGAGATGACAGATCAATTAGTTTGTTGTCATTCCGAGCGGAAGCGCGGAATCTTTCTCGACCTGAAGATTCGCCTGAACCACTACCGTCGGAAGCTGCAGTTTGCGCATGCCTTTGAGGTTTTGGTACAAACTCTCGTATTGACCGGCTTGAACTTAAAGGAGACGACTCATGTCCATCCCGGCTGTGAATGAAGCGAAAGACCGCGAGCAGCTCCACAAAAAATTCGCGGAAATGGGTCTGCGCGGCTATTGGCAGATGAGCCACGACACGGAACGCATGCAGCCAAAGCTCTGGCGCTGGAAAGAGATCTATCCCGTTCTCATGCAAACGACGGAAGTGATTAGAATCGGGCCAGACGCGTTTCGCCGCAATGTCGGGCTACAAACCGGAAGCAAGACATTGTCCATGGGATTTCAAATCGTTCTTCCGGGCGAGACCGCTGCCGCACACCGTCATGCCAACACGGCATTACGGTTTGTAGTCAAAGGCAGCGGCGCCTACACCACTTCCAACGGCGAGCCCATGGTCATGGAGCTTGGCGATTTGCTCATCCAGCCCAACTGGGTGTGGCACGATCACGTGAACAATTCGAAAGAACCGATCATCTGGATCGACGCTTTGGACGCCGGCGTCGTGAGTTTTCTTGATGCTTCTGGCTTCCGCGAGGAATGGGCCGAAGGAAAACAACAGCCGCTAACCAAGACGAACGGCGCGTCCCGCCGCCTCTACGGGCCCGCGCGCCAACCCAAGGTGGAATACAACGGCGCAGCGGGAGTTCCCTATCATTATAAGTGGAGCGAAGCGCTCCAAGCATTGAAAGAGCTCGCCGACCAGGGAATCGACGATCCCTATGACGGATTATTTATTGAATACAAAAACCCGGTCGATGGCGGCCACACGTTTCTCACCATGACCTGCCACATCCAGATGCTCCAGCCCGGACAAGAAACCCGCTTCCACCGACACACCGGAACTGTGCTCTATCACACGGTACAGGGCCGCGGCGTAACCATCGTCGACAAGAATAGTCCGGTGGAGATGCAGTGGGATGAGCACGACAGCTTCAGTCTGCCGGCCTGGCGCTGGCACGCGCATAAGAATCTCTCGCAAACCGAACCGGCCATTCTGTTTTCAGTCACCGATCGGCCGTTACTAAAGATGACGGGATTGGATCGGGAGGAGAACGGGTAACTAATGCGCGAAAATTAGATCTGTGTTTGCAGGTGCATTACATTCGCCAAGCATTTCTCCTCTTGCCGGAACGATTGGAACGTTTTGAACGGGTTGTTACATCGTCAACCTTCTGTACAGTTGCGGCAATCGGTGCGGCAACAGACTCACGTCGGCGAGCACTTCGTAACTGAAATCATCCATCATAGTACGCAGATAATCATTCCCCTCCTTGTCGACCGTCAGACAAAAGGGATGGATCCCCTCGCGGCGCGCTTCAACGAACGCCATGCGCGTGTCCTCCACGGCGTACGCTTTTTCCGCGCTGTCTTGCGAATAGCCGCGGTCCTGCGGTCGCCCATCGCTGATTA